>SKNC01000087.1 GCA_007120745.1 Bacillota bacterium | reverse complement strand
GGTGACATTTTAACCACCATGATTCTTGGACAGGCTATTGCTGAGACCACCGGTATTTACGCTCTGGTTGTTGCCTTAATTCTTCTTTTCGCCAATCCGTTCCTGTAAAATAAAATCCAATGGATATATGCAGGATACAGAATGTTAGCTGTAATCATACTGTAGAAGAAAGGGGGAAAGAAGTGTGGTCACATTTGATATTAACTATGTATTTCAGCTGGTAAACTTTCTCATTCTCTTCCTACTCTTAAGAAAGTTTTTATACAACCCTATTGCCGGGTACATGGAACAGCGCCGGGAAGAGATTAGGAATACCCTTGAACAGGCTGAAAATGATAAGGAAGCAGCCCGGATGAACCGGGAGAAATATGAGAAGCAGATTTTGGAAGCCAAGAAGGAAGCAGCTGAGATTTTAAACCGTGCTACCAAGCAGGGAGATGACATGATCAGTCAATCCAAGGTGGAAGCCAAAAAGCAGGCTCAAAATATTATCGAGCAGGCCAAAAAAGAAATCAACCTGGAAAAGGAAAGGGTATTTATGGAGCTCAGGGACGAAGTAGGACGCCTCTCCGTAGATATTGCCGAGAAGATTATTGCCCAGAATATTGATTACGCTTCCCAGGAAAAGCTGATTAAAGAATATCTGGCAGAGGTAGGGGAGGTATCATGACCATACAAGCGGTAGCCAACAAGTATGCTTCTGCTCTTCATGCCGTTGCCCAGGAGAAAAACAAGATCAATGAATTTGAAGCAGACCTCCAGATGGTGGTAGATTTTCTCAAGGAAAAAGGGAAAATCAAGGCGGTTTTGGAACACCCGCTGCTGGACAAAGATGAGAAAAAAGAAATTGTTGAGGATATCTTTAAAGGTCTGGAAAATCCAGAGGTTATGAATCTCCTGAAGCTTTTGGTAGACAGGAAACGCTTTGATGTTGTAGATGCAATGTTTATGGAATACGTGAGGCTGGCAAACTACACCAGGAACGTGGCGATGGCGGAAGTAACCACAGCCATTGAACTGAATGATGAACTGCAGGAAGCCCTTCAAAAAGCCCTGGAAAAATACACGGGTAAAGAGATTCGCCTGGTTTTAAAGACGGACCCCTCCATTATCGGAGGAGTAGTTACCAGAATCGGAGACTCCGTCATGGATGCCAGCATTACCCGGAGACTGTCCAGGCTGTACCAACAAATTACTGCTGCCAGTTTAAGTCTATAAGAAATGAGGTGACAAGGGAGAATGAGTGTTAGGCCAGATGAAATTAGTTCCATTATCAGGCAGAGAATAGAAAGCTATGAAGAAAAGTTAGAACTGGTGGATATCGGTACCGTAACCTTTGTAGGGGACGGTGTTGCCCGGATCCACGGTTTGGAAAACTGCATGGCCGGTGAGCTCCTGGAATTCCCTGGAGAAATCTACGGCATGGCATTGAACCTGGAACAGTACAGCGTTGGTTGTGTTATTCTGGGTAGTTACGAAAAAATTAAAGAAGGCGACACGGTAAAACGGACCGGCAGAATTGCCGAGGTTCCCGTCGGCGAAGAGATGGTTGGCCGTGTGGTAAATCCCTTGGGACAGCCCATTGATGGTAAAGGACCCATTAATGCGAAAAAGTTCCGTCCCATTGAGGTAATGGCACCGGGGGTTACCCATCGTCAGCCCGTTAAAGAGCCCGTACAGACCGGGTTAAAAGCGATTGACTCCATGATCCCTATTGGAAGAGGTCAGCGGGAGTTAATCATTGGTGACCGGGGTATCGGTAAAACCGCTATCTGCGTGGACACCATCCTGAACCAGAAGGACTCCGACTTGTTCTGCATCTATGTGGCCATCGGCCAGAAGGCCTCTACTGTGGCCTCCGTGGTGCAGACCTTTGAAGAGGCAGGGGCCATGGAATACACCACCGTGGTGGTGGCTTCCGCCAGTGACCCGGCACCCCTGCTGTACATCGCTCCCTATTCCGGTTGTTCCATGGGAGAAGAATTTATGCATGAAGGAAAACACGTGGTCTGCTTCTATGACGACCTTTCCAAGCAGGCAGCAGCATACCGGGAGCTTTCCCTGCTCCTGAGGCGTCCTGCCGGTCGTGAAGCCTTCCCCGGAGATATTTTCTACCTGCACTCCAGACTGCTGGAGCGGGCGGCAAAAATGAACGACGAGCGGGGCGGCGGATCCCTGACGGCCCTACCGGTGATTGAAACCCAGGCCGGTGACGTTTCCGCTTACATTCCCACCAACGTGATTTCCATCACAGACGGTCAGATTTACCTGGAGGGTGACCTGTTCTTCGCCGGAACTCGACCGGCCATCAGCGTAGGTCTCTCCGTTTCCCGGGTAGGGGGCTCGGCTCAGATTAAGGCTATGAAACAGGTGGCCGGACGTCTCCGCCTTGACCTGGCCCAGTACCGGGAACTGCAGGCCTTTACCCAGTTCGGAACCGACCTGGATAAAGCCACTCAGGCCACACTGACCCGGGGTGAAAGAATGGTAGAACTCTTAAAACAGGACCAGTACCAGCCCATGTCTGTGGAAGAGCAGATTATGGTTATTTACGCCGGCACCCAGGGATACCTGGATGATATCCCTGCCAGCGAGGTTACCCGTTTTGAGAAGGAATTCCTTAAGTTTATGGAGATGAACCACCCGGATGTCGGCAATACCATTAAGGAGACCAAGTCCCTGGATGACGATACCGCAGAAAAGCTGAAGAAAGCCATTATGGAATTCAAAGGCCAGTTTGTGGTAGCCGACACTCCAGTAGCAGCCCAGTAATGCGGCCATTGGACAAAGAAAAGGTGGTGATTGAATGCAAAGCTTACGGGAAATCCGACGGCGCATAAGAAGCGTAAAAAATACACAGCAGATTACCAAGGCCATGGAAATGGTGGCGGCGGCAAAACTGAGGAAAGCCCAGGATGCCGCAGAAAATGCCCGTCCTTATGCGGAGCAGATGAAGGAAATTGTCTCCAGGCTGGTAGGGGCCATGCCCAACATGCAGCATCCCCTGGTGGAACAGCGGGAGGTCAAGAACTCCGGCTTTCTGGTAATTGCCGCGGATCGGGGCCTCTGCGGAGGCTACAACACCGGCCTGCTGCGCTTTACCGCCGGACAAATCAAGGAACAGGACAAGGCACAAATTCTAGCGGTGGGGAAAAAGGCCCGGGATTACTTCCGGCGCCGGCAGTACAATCTTTACACCACCCACCTGGACATAGAAGACTATCCCGAGTGGAAGAGAATACAACAGATTGGCCAGGAGGCGGTAGAAGGATTTACCAGCGGTGAATATGATGAGCTTTTCCTGGTATACACGGAGTTTGTGAACGCCATAAGGCAGATTCCCAGAATTGTAAAGCTTCTGCCCATGGAACCGGCTGTAGATGAGCAGGAGGAAAAGAAGGGGGGGGCCAAGGCCCTGTATCACTTCGAGCCTGATGAAGAGACCATCATCGACAGGTTCCTGCCCAAATATATTGAAAGCCTGGTGTATCACGCCATGCTGGAAGCCAAGGCTTCCGAGCACGGCGCCCGGATGAGCGCCATGGGATCAGCAACCGAGAATGCCCAGGAGATGATTGACAGCCTTACTATCGTGCTCAACAGGGCACGTCAGGCGGTCATTACCCAGGAGATCCTGGAGATCAGCAATACAGCAATGGCCATGGATTAGTACATTTGTAGAAAGAAGGAGGGAAACGAACAGTATGAGTGATAACGTAGGTAGAGTGATTCAAGTTATCGGGCCGGTTGTTGACGTAGAATTTCCTACCGGTAACCTGCCCGAGATTCACGACGCGCTTAAAATAGAAGTTCCTGAAAAGGAAATCGACATTACTTTGGAAGTTGCCATGCATCTGGGGGATAACGGCGTGCGCACCGTATCCATGTATCCCACTGACGGTTTGGTCAGGGGCATGGATGCCAAAGCCACCGGCGGACCCATCAGCGTGCCTGTAGGTAAAGGAATGCTGGGAAGGCTGATTAACGTGATTGGGGAGCCCATCGATGAACTGGGCCCCGTAGATACAGATTCCTTTTATCCCATCCACCGTAAAGCTCCTACCTTTGTAGAGCAGGAGCCCGCCACGGAGATTTTTGAAACAGGAATCAAGGTGGTTGACCTTTTAATCCCCTACGCTAAAGGGGGTAAGATCGGTCTCTTCGGAGGCGCCGGTGTAGGGAAAACCGTTGTTGTTATGGAATTGATCCGTAACATCGCCTATGAGCACGGCGGATATTCCGTTTTTGCCGGAGTGGGTGAAAGAACCCGTGAGGGGAACGACCTCTGGCTGGAGATGAAGGAATCCGGCGTTATTAAAAACACCGCCATGGTATTCGGACAGATGACCGAACCTCCCGGCGCCCGCCTGCGGGTAGGACTGACCGGGGTAGCCGTGGCTGAGTCCCTGAGGGACATGGAAGGACAGGACGTTCTTCTGTTTATCGACAACATTTTCCGGTTTGTGCAGGCCGGTTCCGAGGTGTCCGCACTGTTAGGACGTATGCCATCTGCGGTGGGTTACCAGCCTACCCTGCAGTCTGAGATGGGTGAGCTTCAGGAACGTATTACTTCCACCAAGAAGGGTTCCATCACCTCCATCCAGGCGATTTACGTTCCCGCTGACGACCCCACTGACCCTGCGCCTGCTACAACCTTTGCTCACCTGGATGCTACCACATACCTGGAGAGGAAGATTGCTGAATTGGGAATTTACCCCGCGGTGGATCCCCTGGCCTCCTCCTCCCGGATTCTGGACCCCAGGATTGTGGGTGAAGAACATTACCGCGTAGCCCGGGGCGTGCAGGAGATTCTGCAGCGCTACCGTGAACTGCAGGACATCATCGCCATTTTGGGTATGGACGAACTTTCCGACGACGACAAGATTATCGTAGGTCGTGCCCGGAAGATTCAGAGATTCCTGTCCCAGCCCTTCCACGTGGCGGAGCAGTTCACCGGAATTCCCGGAAAATACGTGCCGGTTAAGGAAACCGTGAGAAGCTTTAAAGAAATCTTAGAGGGCAAGCACGATGACATTCCGGAAGCCGCTTTCTTTATGAGAGGACCCATCGAGGAAGTCATAGAGGCAGCCAAGGAAATGGCCTAAAGCTCTATGAGGCAAATTTTAGGAGGGTTGTACAATGGCTACCATTAAATTAGATGTGGTTACTCCGGAACGGGTTGTTTACAGCGACGATGTGGATATGGTGATTGCCCGGTCTTTAGATGGAGACCTGGGTATCCTGGCAAATCACGCCCCTCTGATTGCGGCTTTAAAAATGAGTATCCTCAGAATTAAAAAGGATAACAAGATTACTCACCTGGCTATCAGCGGCGGTGGGTTTATGGAAGTGAACCCGCAGAAAATTACCGTTTTGGCGGATGCTGCAGAAAGGCCCGTAGATATTGATATAGAGCGGGCCCGGGCAGCAAAGGAGAGGGCGGAAAAGAGAATCGCCTCCCCCCGGGAGGATGTCGATATGACCAGAGCTGAAGCAGCCTTACGACGTGCGATGACCCGTTTGGAGGCCGTGGAGAAGGAAAAAGGAAATTAGGGCTAAAATCTAAACAGCCCTGTCAAGGGTAACATCAGAATCAAACAGGGAGCCGACCCAAAAGCTCATATAAATTTGGGTTCGGCTCCTTTTCTTTTATCGTAGATATATGGCAGCATAAGTAATCAAGAAAAGAAGTAATAAAAGCAACAATTAAAAAGCAGTTTTTAGAAAAAATTTTATTTTTAAAAAATTTGACAAAAAAAAGAAGGAAATTGTAAGACAATGTAGAAGAAACAACTATTACAAGAAAATATTTCTAGTTTCTTACGAAAAGGCAGCCCAGCTGAAAGGCTGGTACGCAAAGCCATGGGTCTAAGGATTTATGCTATGATCGCCAGGCTTCCGAAAAAGGATCTTATCTTATTGTAAAGAGATATCCCTTGCCTGGAAGCGGATATTTTTTATTGAGTGCAAGAAAAACTTATTTATGAAAAGATGAAGAAATATCCGAGTATTTAATTGATGAAGCTTTGTACATACAAATACATATTTTGGAGGAGGGATGTATTTTAAACGATATATTTCACTAATTTAAAACGATGAAGGTGGGGTTAAACTTATAGCTGAAGGAAAAGAAAAAAAAGGAGGAACATCATGATAAAAAAGTGCTTTTCTTGCATGCTGGTATTTCTAATGATGTTTAGTATGTTAGCCGTGGTTTCTGCAGCCGAACCGAGGTATGAACTGTTTACCGACGGTACCACGATGGGAGCAGAAAGAATCAAGCTCTATCTTGAAAATGATAGCGCTGAGAAAATAACTGTAACCGGTCCGATAGACGTGAAGGTAACAATTGACGGTTACGAGTTTGAACGAGAGGAACTTGATGAGGATGCTGGTGACATTACTTTAGGAAGCGAAGATAGCATCGTTATCCCT
>SKNC01000047.1 GCA_007120745.1 Bacillota bacterium | reverse complement strand
ATACCATACCATATCTATTGAAGTTTTCTTTGATAATATTGTGCAGGCTTTTGTTAATACATATCAGCCGGTTAAGAATATAAAGTTTAAAAGTAAAACAGGAGGGGATTATATGCTGGCCAAGGCACCCCGGGGAACCCGGGATATACTGCCAGGGGAAGTGGAAAAGTGGCTTGCCTTAGAGAACATTTTCCGTAATCTGTGTGAAAAATTTAATTACCGGGAGATAAGGACTCCTATTTTTGAACATACTGAACTTTTCAGCCGCAGTGTAGGGGAGGACACGGATATTGTGGGAAAAGAGATGTACACTTTTTCGGACAAGGGGAAAAGAAGCCTGACCCTGCGCCCCGAAGGGACTGCCTCTACGGTGAGGGCTTTCTTAGAACATAAGATGTATGCCCAGGCCCAGCCCACCAGACTTTTTTACTTTGGCCCCATGTTTCGTTATGACCGGCCCCAGGCAGGGAGATACCGGCAGTTTCACCAGCTGGGAGCGGAAGCTTTTGGTTCTGCAAGCCCCGAAATGGATGCGGAAATGATTACTCTGGCCATGGACTTTTTCCATGGTGCCGGTTTAAAACAGCTTTCCCTGGAAATAAACAGTGTGGGTTGCCCCCAATGCCGGCCGGCATACCGGGAGGAAATACGGAAAACCCTGGAGCAAAACCGAATCGACCTTTGTCCCGACTGCCAAAGCCGTTTTGATACCAACCCCCTGCGCATTCTCGACTGTAAGGAAGAGGGATGCCGGGAGATAAACCTACAGGCACCGGAAATTTTTGACCACCTGTGCAGTTACTGCGTTCAGCATTTTGAAGATGTTCTCTACTATCTAAAATTGCTGGACATTTCCTGCCGGGTGAATTCCAAACTGGTCCGAGGGCTGGACTATTATACCAATACTGCCTTTGAGATTGTGGACACCGGCCTGGGTTCTCAGAATTCCCTGGGCGGTGGAGGAAGATATGACGGTTTGGTGGAGACCTGCGGTGGCAGTCCCACTCCGGGAGTGGGTTTTGCCATTGGGGTAGAACGGGTGCTGCTTTCCCTGGAGCAGCAGAACATCCAGCTGGAATTTGAGGAAGAACCCCGAATTTTTGTGGCTACCCTGGGTCCGAAGGCCAGCACCCGGGGCCTGCAGCTGGTAATGGAGCTGCGCCGAAGGGGGATTGCGGCAGAAAAAGACTACCTGGACCGAAGCCTGAAGGCACAGATGAAGCAGGCAGACCGGGTGGGAGCCTCCAGGGTCCTTATCCTGGGAGAGGAAGAACTGGAAAAAGGCAGGGTAGTGTTGAGGGACATGGTAAAGGGTGACCAGAAAGAAGTAGAGCTGGAGATAATTATAGATATGTTATCCAATGTTCACTGATATTTTTTTATACGGAGGTAATGAAGATGAAGAAAACCCATGATTGTGGGAGTTTAAAGGCAGCAAATGTTGGAGAAACGGTACGTCTCAGCGGCTGGATTCAGTCCCGCCGGGATCATGGAGGGGTTATTTTTGTAGACCTGAGGGATCGTACCGGGATAGCTCAGGTAGTCTTTGACTCCGAAAGGAACAAGGAAATCTTCCACCTGGCGGAAGCTCTGCGAAGTGAATATGTTCTATCCGTGGAAGGGGAAGTTAAGCCCCGGAGTGAAGAGACCGTCAATCCGAAAATTCCTACTGGTGAAGTGGAGGTCTTTGCCCAGGAACTTACTATTTTAAATCCCTCCAGGACTCCTCCCATCTATGTTGAGGACGATCTGGATGTGGATGAAAATCTGCGCTTAAAATACAGGTATATTGATTTAAGAAGGCCGGAAATGCAGCACAAGCTTTTTATGAGGCATAAAATCATTAAAAAGATACGAGATTTTTTGGATACCCGGGGATTTTGGGAAGTGGAGACCCCGGTATTAACCCGCAGCACACCTGAGGGAGCCCGGGATTATCTGGTTCCCAGCAGAATTAAGGCGGGTAGTTTCTATGCACTGCCCCAGTCACCCCAGCTGTTTAAACAGCTTTTGATGGTGGCAGGGACGGAAAAATACTTTCAAATCGCCCGCTGCTTTCGGGACGAAGACCTTAGAGCGGACCGTCAGCCGGAGTTTACTCAGCTGGACATGGAGATGTCCTTTGTGGAAACCAGGGATATTCTCACCCTTATTGAAAGCCTGGTGCAGTACATTTACCAAGAGGTTTTGGGTATAGAGCTGGAGATTCCTTTTCCCCGAATGCCCTACCGGGAAGCCATGGAGCGTTACGGTTCCGATAAGCCGGATCTGCGCTTCGGGCTGGAAATACAGGATGTTTCTGACCTGGTCTCCGACTGTCAGTTCAAAGTATTCACCGGAGCCCTGGCTAAAGGCGGGGTAGTGAAAGGGATTAACGCCAGGGGAGCAGCCTTCAGCCGAAAAGATGTGGATGACCTGACGGAATTCTCCATTCAATTGGGAGCAAAGGGCCTGGCCTGGTTTATGGTAGGTCCCGAGGGATTAAAATCACCCCTGTTAAAGTTCTTTACGGAGGAAAGATTGGGGCAGTTAAGCAGTCAAATGGAAGCAGAAGCCGGGGATGTCTTATTTTTTGTAGCGGATGCCCGGGAAAAAGCAGAGGAAATTCTGGGGCATTTAAGAAATCACCTGGCTCGAAAAATGAACCTGATAAAGGAAAATGAAAACAGGCTCCTGTGGATTATAGACTTTCCACTGTTAAGTTACGATTCGGAGGAGAAGAGATACGTGGCCAACCACCATCCCTTTACCTCCCCCAGGGAGGAGGATATCAATTTGTTGGAATCTGAACCACTAAAAACAAGGGCCCAGGCCTATGACCTGGTGCTGAACGGCATGGAGGTGGGAGGAGGAAGTATACGTATTCACCGCCGGGAATTGCAGGAAAAAATGTTTGAACTTTTGGGCTTTTCCCCGCAGGAAGCTCATGAACAGTTTGGGTTTTTGCTTCAGGCCTTTGAGTATGGAACTCCTCCCCATGGAGGGATTGCCCTGGGACTGGATCGGTTGATTATGCTGATGCTGGGGGCACGATCTATTCGGGAAGTCATTCCTTTCCCAAAAACCGCCGGCGGCAGCTGCCTGCTTACTGATGCTCCGGCCCCGGTGGCCTTAAAGCAGCTGGAGGAGCTGTTTATCCGGCTGGAACTGCCCGAAGAGGAAGAGGAAATATAAAAAAACAGCGGGATACCGGGACCTGACAACAAAGAAAATGGCTAAGCTACTTTTTTTTCAATTTGTTTAAACAGATCATGTATGACATTTGATCCACGGGAAATAATAAGTCCTGTAACCAGGTAATCCAGGTAAACAAAATTAACCTGGATGTTGAGAAGAGTCAGAAGTCCGCTTTGGGTAGCCAGGCAGATCAACATTCCCATGATGGCTGCCACCTGCTTGCCTCCGATTTTTTTCAGGCCCGGGAACATGGATGTAATGATTTCCGTAACAAATTCTACGATAAAGGCCAATACGGTAATGGTGGCCAGGGGTTCTAATGACATGTTTCCACATCCTTTTGAATAAATTGAAATTTCTTAGTTGATTTATATTGGTTTAAAAAGAAATCTATGTCATTTATTTTTTTCTTGCCTAATATTTTTGAATATGATATTATTAGTGCAAGAAAAGGATTGATTAAATCTTAACAAAATACTTATAAAAATTTATAAACTTTGAAGGGACCCTGCTGTGTGCGTACGACCCCGAGAAGTTTTGAGCTAACACTATGTTCAAGGGAGCCTGACTCTATATATTGCGTATATGCCTTCTTTGAAAGGACATACAAGATATGTAGGAGGGCACCCACCTGTGGGGGGAGCAGTTCAAAACAATCGGTTTCACGGCACAGTGGGGTTTTTTAATTTGCAAAAAAATTGTATAAAAAAGCTTAAATCGTTATAATAAGAGTTGACATTTGTTATCGGAGAGTGAATAATGAAATGGAAAAAAAAGAAGCCTTATTGAACCGGTTAAACAGGATAGAAGGTCAGATTAAAGGGGTTACCCGTATGGTTAAAGAAGATAAATACTGCTCCGAAGTGTTAATCCAAATTGCTGCTATTCGATCTGCCCTTCACAGCGTTGGCGTTCAAATGATTAAGGACCATTTAAGCCATTGTTTGGATTCGGCCATTGAGGAAAACAGGAAAGATGAATTTGTTGAGGAGTTGGGGGATCTTTTTGCTAAATATATAAAGTAAACGGTTGGACAGGCAGCAGCAGGAGGTGTTCGTATGCCCGCAAAAACAATTCAAAAATTGATAAAACTACTGAAGCAGAGAAACCAGGACTTGACCAATATCATGGACCAGCTTCACCCCACCGACCTGGCGGAAATTGTGGAAAATCTGGAGGAAGACCAAAAAAAAGAGCTTTTTGATTTGTTAAGCGATGAGGAAGCGGCCCTGGTTATTCAAGAGATGGAGGAAAGCGACCAGGTTCTCCTGTTTAAAGTGTTGGACAAAGAAAGAGCCTCTTCAATTTTAAAGGAAATGTCCTCAGATGAAGCAGTGGACCTGTTGAGTGAGCTTCCCCAGGAGGATGTACAGGAACTTTTAACCCGTATTGAAGATACTGAAGAAATTGAAGGCCTGTTAAAGTATGCGGAGGACACCGCCGGTGGTTTGATGACTACGGAATACATTGCTCTTCCGCAAAACATACACGTGGAAGAAGCCATCCACCGCCTTCGGGAACTGGCAGCCGAAGTGGAAACGGTGTACTATATATATGTAATTGACGAAGAAAACCGCCTGATTGGAGTCCTGTCCCTACGGGAACTAATCAGTGCTAAAGAAGGTTCTCTTTTATCAGATGTGATGAGAACCAATGTAATCAGTGTAGATGTAGATGTTGACCAGGAGGAGGTAGCCCGGCTGGTTTCCCGTTATGACCTTCTGGTAATTCCGGTCGTTGATGAAAAGGGCAGCATGCGGGGAATTATCACTGTTGATGATATTCTGGACGTTTTGGAAGAAGAGGCTACGGAAGATATTTATCACTTTGCGGGTACTTCTGAGGTAAGAGGGGTAGACCTGGTTAATGCTACGGTTTTTCAGGTAGCTGCCAAGAGGCTTCCCTGGCTGCTGGTCTGCCTGGTGGGGGGGCTGTTCTCCGGAACTGTTATGAGTGCGTTTGAAGGCACCCTGGAGGCCATCGTGGTTTTAGCTTTTTTTATCCCCGTAATAATGGATATGGGTGGAAATGTGGGGACCCAGTCCTCCACCGTATTTGTACGGAGCCTGGCAACCGGGGAGATTGAGTCAAACGAGGTGTGGGGATACTTCTTCAAGGAAATTCGTGTGGGATTTCTCATGGGCACAGTTTGCGGCATAGCAATCAGCCTGGCAGCCAATGTTTGGCAGCATGAGCTTGCCCCCTGGCTGGGACTGGTGGTGGGCATAGCCATGTTTTCCACGGTGACTGCGGCAGCCATCATAGGGACCCTGATTCCCCTGCTGTTCTGGAAAATGGGAGCCGATCCTGCCCTGACCGCCGGGCCGTTTGTAACCACCATTAAAGATGTGACAGGCCTGGTTATCTATTTCTATACAGCGGTTCTCTTTATGGACAAGTTAACCTGAGGGTTCAGGCTTGACCCTTAAGGAGGTATGTTTGATGCTATGGAATCAAAAAGGCGCAGAGATGACCGAAAGAACCCTGGATGAAGCCATTAAGAGAGGAACGGAACTGGGTATTGACCATTATGTGGTGGCCTCCCGAACCGGGTATACGGTGGGACTTTTGGTGGAACGAAAGATTACGCCGGTGTGTGTTCGTTACCATATGGGTTTTAAGGAAGCAGGACAGCAGATGATGCCACAGGAAGTTCTGCAGAAACTGGAATCACAGGGAGTTAAAGTGCTGACCACCACTCATTTAATGGGAGGGCTGGACCGGGGATTGGAAAACAAACTGGGAGGGGCTTATCCCCCCGGTATCGTAGCTCATACCCTGAGGATGTTTGGGCAGGGCACCAAGGTGGCGGTGGAAATTGCCGTGATGGCATTGGATGCCGGATTGATTCCTTATGGTGAAGAAATCATATCTATCGGAGGGTCCGGTGGAGGTGCGGACACTGCTCTGGTAGTCCAACCTGCTCATGCCAGGGATTTTTTTGATACTCAAGTTAAAGAAATCATCTGTAAACCCTGGATAATTTGAAGATAAAGGAATATATCAAGCCGGAATCCGTGGAGGCCTCTAAGTCCGAATGATTTAAGGGGTATTAAAAAATAAGTAAATATTCCAAGCCTGACCCCTTTTACTTTGTATTTTTGGAAGGAATTTAATAAATTGACAAAGAATTAATTATTTTAAGTTATGGTAATTTTTTTGTAGAGAATATGTAGAAAATAAACCAAAGGCATATTTTATTTTTTCAGTAATACATTTACTAATACCCTTTATCATTCAAGTTCAAAGGATTTTTGCCGGAAATGGCAGGTAAGGGACAACTGAATATTCAATAAAAATTAGGAGGCTTTTCATGGAACAAAGAGCCAGGCTGGTTCAATTTCTGTGTTTGACTTGTGGTCT
>SKNC01000120.1 GCA_007120745.1 Bacillota bacterium | reverse complement strand
GCAGGTTCAGCCGGTATCAGGAATGGGAAGTGAACAAATTGAACTGGAGATTCCACCGGGTAAGCAGAGGGTGGAACATCCTCTAAAAACCAGTAGTCAAAATCCTTTTCTAAAAGGAATTCCAAAAATAAATCTTCCTCCACTATTCCTTGATTCCCTAACCTGGAGGCAATCTGTTCTACCCGCAGGCCTTCTGGAATAGTAATTCTGGTATATCTCTGGATTACATCCCCCCGAATCATCTTGTCCAGAATTTCATCAAAGGTCATGGCAGGAGAGACCTGGTAATCACCGGCCTTCAGATGTCCGTCAAGTCCCCTGTACCTGGCATATAACCTGAACACCAGGGAATTACGAATTACGCCGGACTGCTGAAGAATTTCAGCAATGTCGGCCGAAGAAGAACCCGGTGGAATCTCCAGTTCAATTTGTTCACTTCCCATTCCTGATACCGGCTGAACCTGCTCTATCAGTTGGAAGGATAAAATAAAAAAAATGAGGAGACCCAGGCAGAAAACCACTAATAATTTGTGCCAGCCGGTATGTACTGATGACATAAATACACTCCAATCTCCTCTGAGTAACAAAAAAACTGAATCCATCGGTCCACTGTTTGGTCAACTATATTGTAACGCTTTTTTTCTTAATCTTCAATGTCCATTTCTTCTTCATCATCTTCATTCGCTCTTTCTTCCCAGGCAGTAGCAACATTTTCCCATTCCTCATCATCCTCAACCACCATGAGAATCTGGCCCTCTTCATCCTGAACTACTCTAAAAATTATAGCCTCATCAGCAGCGCCATTGGTTTCTTCCACATCAGGGGCTTCGAAGGGCAGCAGGATGGCGTATTCTTTTTCCTCTACCATAATCATATCAACCACTGAAAATAAGTGTTCTTTCCCTTCTTCATCTACCAGTGTCAAGACTTCATTTCTTTCTTCCATTTACAATCAACTCCCTCTAATTAATCATCCTAATTATAACCAACTTTATAAAAAATATCCTTGGTTTTATCTACTTTCTTTATCCAAATAATTCTGTAAAATAAAAACCGCCGCCATCTTATCGATTACTTTTTTTCTCTTGCTCCGGCTTACATCAGCTTCCAGCAGAACTTTTTCCGCTGCCACCGTGGTAAGCCGTTCATCCCAAAATACTACCGGAATTTCTGTCCTCGATTCCAGGGCCCGTCCAAACTCCCTGGACATTTGGGCTCCCGGCCCCTCGGTATTGTTCATATTCAGAGGAAGGCCCAAAACAATTTTCTCCACCCCATGCTCCTCTATCAGGGACAAAATACGGCGAATATCCTCTTTCATGCTTTTTCGTTTTATAACATCTACCCCCCGGGCAATCATACCCGTAGGGTCACTCACCGCCACCCCGATGGTCTTTTCTCCCAGATCCAATCCCATTGTTCTCATAACGGCTCCCCTAAGCTCTACTAGAATATTTTAATACAGAGTTCATCACAATAACGACCGCAGTAACCGCAGAAAATACAGAGATCCCCGTTCACAACAGCTTTGTCTTTGGCAACCGTTAAAGCCCCCTGAGGGCAGTGTTGAGTACACTCCCCGCAGCCCCTGCACCAGTCTTGAACCACAATCCGCCGGGACTTATGCTGAAGCCCGGTTCTTACATCTTCAGGTACCGGGCTGCCGGAAAAAATCGCTTGATTGAATAAAAGCTCCTCCCTGGACTGCATGCCTACCGCAACAGAATGAATTGAATTCTGGGAAAGCACAAACTGGAGAGCCTTCTCTGCCTCCTGAATCAGATGTCCTCCCCCCAGGGGCTTCATGGCATAAATACCAATGTCTCTCTCTACAGCTTTCTCAACAGCCTCCAGCATCTGCCTGGGAGTGCCATCCCGGATACCAATTCCCCTCCTGTTGAACAGGGGATGAATAATCTCAATTTCCGGATATTTCAGAGCGCCCTCAACGGCAGAAACCGTATGGCAGGAAATTCCCACCGCCCTTACATATCCCTTCTCTTTGGCTCTTATCAAATACTCCAGGGCTTCATAGTGCCCCCTGATGGTTTTCTCAGATTCCTGTTCATGAAGAAGAAAGATGTCTATCACTTCTAAGGCCATCTCCTTCAGCGCCCTGCTCAGGCTCTGTTCCATGGTAGATGCCTTATACGCATAGGACTTGGTAGCCACCACCGGCTTTGGATTTACCCCCTTGAAAGCATTTCTAATATAGTCATAGTTTAGATAAATTTCCGCCGTATCAAAGAAGTTAATACCATTGTCAAAGGCTTCAACAAGAAGAGAGGCTCCTTCCTCTAGACTCAATCGTGCCTGCAGGGGGCCAATGGTTAGAGTTCCAAAACAGAGCCTCGATACGGCAATGCCTGTTTTTCCAAGGTTGCTGTATTTCACCAGGATGCTCCTTTTATAATCCTTCCAGGTAGCTTTTCACCAGTTCTTCTAACAGTTCATCCCTCTCAATTTTTCTGATAAGACTCCGGGCATTGTTAAAGCTGGTGATATACGCAGGATCTCCCGAAAGCAGGTACCCCACAATCTGGTTTATGGGGTTGTACCCTTTTTCCTTCAGTGATTCATGTACCTGCTTCATAATGTCTTTTACTTCGATGACTTCTTCGTCTGCTTTCACATTAAATTTCATGGTATGTTCAAAAGAGTTTTTCATGCTGTCCCCCCTCACAAGACAGGAATAAGAAAAAGGAATACATAAATAGTTCTACAACAGGAAATATAATCCTTTAAAAACTTAGAAATTACCCCAGCAGTTTTTCTACCATAATTTCTGCCTGCTTCAGAGCCTGGGGCAGCTTATCCTTCTCTTTTCCACCGGCCTGGGCCATATCCGGCCTTCCACCACCCCCGCCGCCGGCTTGTTTCGCTGCTTCTCCAACAATTTTTCCGGCATGCAGGCCTTTTTTCACCAGGTCCGGAGTCACTGCCGCCACCAGCAGTACCTTTTCCCCCCTGGCTGATCCCAGCACCACTACCCCTGAGCCTATTTTATCCTTAAGCTGATCCGCCATACTCCGCAGCGCTTCCATTTCGGAAACCTCTACCGGGGCAGCCAAAACTGGTATCCCCTTCACCTGAACTGTAGTTTTCAGAAGTTCATCTACCTCCTGGGAAGCCAGCTTATTCAGCAGGCGCTGGTTCTCCTTTTCCATCTCTTTAAAAGACTGCAAAAGAGCTTCCAGTCTGGGCAGTAAATTGTTCTCATTGGTTTTTAGCTCCGCCGATACCCGGCTTAATACCTCCTCTTTTTCTGATAAGAACTGATAGGCCCCCGGCCCGGAAAGGGCTTCAATCCTTCGTAAACCGGTTCCAATTCCACTTTCCGACAGGATTTTAAAAAGCCCGATAACCCCTGTAGACCTCACATGGGTACCTCCGCACAGCTCCAGGCTGTAATCATCAATACTTACCAGTCGAATGCTTTCCTGATATTTCCCCTCAAAAAGGGCCATGGCCCCCCTTTCCCGGGCATCTTCCAGGGTGGCTTCCTCGGTTTCTACGTTATAGTTCTCCCATATCTTCTGATTAACAATTTCCTCAATTTGTTTTATTTCATCCCTGGAAAGAGGAGAAAAATGGGTGAAGTCAAAACGAAGACGATCCGGAGCCACCAGGGAACCCGCCTGGCTTACATGTTCTCCCAGCACCTCTTTTAACGCCTTGTGCAGAAGATGAGTTACCGTATGATTTCTACAGATACGCCCCCTGATAGTTGAATCAACTTCTGCCTTCAATTTCTGCCCTGTATATATTTCTCCCCGATTTACCCTGCCTCTATGCAGTACCAGGTCATAAGGGCCTGTCTGAGTATCTTTAATGCCCACCAGGGTATCTTCTGCAAAAAGCGTTCCCCGGTCTCCCACCTGCCCCCCACTCTCCGCATAAAAGGGAGTTTTGTCTAAAATTAAGGTGATTTCCTGGCCTTCTTCTGCCCTGTCTACAGGTGTCTCGCCACTAAATACAGCCACCACTTCCGCTTCTGCCTCCAGGGTGTCATACCCTAAAAACTCAACCTGCTGTTCTTTAAAGGGTTCCAGATCTGCTGTAATTTCCGCTTTATCCTGCTTTTCTCTGGCAGAACGGGCTCGTTCCCTCTGGAGTTCCAACTGGTCTTTGAAACCCTCTTCATCAATTTTTAAGCCCTTCTCTTCTACAATCTCCCGGGTTAAATCCAGGGGAAAACCAAAAGTATCATACAGCTTAAAGGCCGCTTCCCCGGGCAGCTCTTTTTCCCCTTCCCGCTGCAGGTCCACCAGGTGGGTGCTGAGCATGTTCAGTCCCTGTTCCAGGGTTTCCCGAAATCGTTCCTCCTCCAGTTGAACTACTTTTGCAGCATATTCCTCTCTTTCCTTGAGTTCCGGGTAAACATCTCCCATCACCTGAACAACCAGGGGAACCGCTTGATACAGGAAAAGGTCCTCCAGGCCCAAAAGGCGCCCATGTCGTACTGCGCGGCGAATGATTCTTCGCAGCACATAGCCCCTCCCCTCGTTAGATGGCAAAATTCCGTCCACCACCATAAAAGTCAAGCTGCGAAGGTGTTCCGTAAGTATACGCAGGGACACATCCTCCTGCGGGTTTTCTCCATAACGAACACCGGTTAGTTTAACAAAGTGCTCCAGCAGCGGTTTAACGATGTCGATTTCATAAAAGGTGGGAACATTCTGCAGGGCCATGGCCATTCTCTCCAGGCCGGCACCGGTATCTATATTTTTTTGGCGTAAGGGCTGGTAGTTCCCCCCTGCATCACAGTTAAATTGAGTAAACACCAGGTTCCAAATCTCTACAAACCGGTCGCAGTCACAACCTACCTGGCAGTCTGGCCGGCCGCAGCCATATTCAAAACCCAGGTCATAATAAATCTCAGAACAGGGGCCGCAGGGTCCCTGGCCAATTTCCCAGAAGTTGTCCTCTTTGCCCAGTCGAAAAATCTTCTTTTCCGGCAAACCCATGGTTTTGTGCCAGATATCATAGGCTTCGTCATCCTCCAGGTAAACGCTGACATAAAGCCTGTTTTCCGGAAGATTGTACACCGTAGTAACCAGCTCCCAGGCCCACTGAATGGCTTCAAGCTTAAAATAATCCCCGAAAGAAAAGTTTCCCAGCATCTCAAAAAATGTAGCATGCCTGGCTGTCTTGCCTACCCGGTCGATATCCGGTGTCCTGACACATTTTTGACAGGTTGCAATTCGGGGATGAGGAGGTTTTTTCTCCCCAGTAAAATATGGTTTTAATGGTGCCATTCCCGCTCCGATTAACAACAGTGTAGGGTCATCCTGGGGAATTAAAGGAAAACTGGGCAGCACCAGGTGATCTTTATTTTCAAAGAAATTCAAAAATTTTTCACGTATTTCTTTTGTTTTCATTATATTGCCACTTCCCTCCTCAAATGGTTACACAACAATTATATATAAGAGGTGTCTTATATGTCAATAAATATACCGCTTTCCCATCAGGTGCTTGAACAGTACTTTGGATACCGCAACCACCGGGACGGCAAAGATTAATCCCAGGAAACCAAAAAGGCTGCCCCCCGCTAAAAGGGACAAAATTACCACCACCGGATGAAGCCCCAGGTTTCTGCCGAACACCGTGGGGGCCACAATATGGCTCTCAATCTGCTGAACAATGATAATCATGATCACTACCTTCAAGGCTAAAAGGGGCGACTCCAGAAGAGCGATAAAAAAAGCCGGAACCGCACCAATAATGGGGCCAAAATATGGAATTACGTTGGTAATCCCGTTGATGATGGCTAAAATAATGGCAAATTCCACTCCCAGTACCACCAACCCCACATATACCATACTGGCCACAAACAGGCTGATAAACAGCTGTCCCCGCACATAAGCACCCAGGGTTTTATCAATATCCTCCAAAGCTGCTCTCACCCTTCCCCTGTACTTATGAGGTACCGTCTTATAAAAGGACCTCTTAATATGATCCAGGTCTTTTAATATATAAAAAACCAGAAGAGGGATTAAAACCAGCAGAAAAATATGACTGAACAGATTGATTACTGTGTCGGTAACTGCCTCTAAAAGGTTAATAATCATGTCCTGGAATTCTTGAATGTTGGCATCAATCACCTTCCTGATGCTATCCGGAAGGTTAAATCGGTAATAATCCTGCTGCATTTCTTCGAAAAATAGTTGAATCTGCATGGAATACCAGGGAACCCTGACCAGCAGCTTCTGCATTTCATTCACCAGGGAAGGAATCAAGTTAATGGACAGCAAAAGTAAACCCAGTATAAATGCAATATAAATTATCAAAATTCCTACGGAGCGGGGAATTCTCCTTTGGCAAATAAACTCCAGCAGAGGATTTAAAAGATATGCAATAACTAACGAAGCCGCAAATGGAAAAAGGACCGTTAAAATCGTCCCCCGTAAAGAAAAAATGCCGTAAAGAATAAAAAGAGCCAGAATGAAAATAAAGAACACACCGGCCAGCGTCATCCCATAACAAAAAATTTCCTTTACCTTTCGCCGATTCAATCTCAACCCCTCCCCCTTTACTTATATTTATACGGGGTGCAATTTACAAATAACCTGTTTAAAAAAAAGTAAGCAACTTATGTTGCTTTTTGGGATTGAGCGTAGATTTTTTCTTCGGGGTTCACCCCCATATCTACCAGAGAACCATCGTCTTCCACATAGTATATGGTTATTTGATTTTTACTGTTCACTCTGAATTCAATCAGACAGTGCCAGCAGTAATACTGGTCCGTGGCTACCCTTCCAGCATCCACGCTCCCACAGAGAGGACAGTACATAAAATTCTTCACTCCTGTAATAATTATTGAGCAAATCTTTTGGACAAACGAAACCGCCCATATTTTCAGATAAATATTCCGAAAAATTGCTTGCTTTCAGCTATTTTGCCCAATATTACACATTTCATGCATATTTTATATGAAACAAGACCGTCCCCTGTACCCCCTGTCTTTCCTGCCCTTAAAATTTTGCAGGAAATGTACCCGGCAAATGTTCATTTTTCAATTCTTTCTTCAATAATTCCTCCCCCCAGGACCAGGTCTCCTTTATAAAAAACCACTGCCTGGCCGGGAGTTACAGCCCTCTGGGGGGTATTAAATCGAATACTGACCCGGCGGCGGGAAACAGGGGTCAGCACCGCCTCCACTTCCGGCGACCGGTAGCGGATTTTAACCAGAAGCTCCTGTTCTTCCAGGGGTTCTCCGGATATAGTGTTCACTTCTCCTGCCAGAAGCCCCGGCGCAAAAAGTTCTTCTCTTTTTCCCACCACAACAGCATTTCGGGTAGGGTCAATATCTGTTACATAGACCGGGTATCCCACGGCCAGGCCCAGTCCCTTCCGCTGTCCCACCGTGTAAAAAGGAATTCCCTGGTGGGTTCCAATTCGCTCCCCTGAGGTGGACAGAAAAGGGCCCGGACTGCAGGCAGCTTTTCCTTTGCTTTTCAAAAAACCTTTATAGTCATTATCTTCAATAAAACAAATCTCCTGGCTTTCCGGCTTTTCCCGTACCGCCAGATTGAAATCCCGGGCCATTTGGCGGACCTCTTCTTTTAAATAACCGCCTAAAGGGAAGATACATTGGGCAAGCTTTTCCTGGGTTAAATTATATAAAAAATAGGTCTGGTCTTTTCCAGTGTCCCGGCCCTTCTGCAGAAAATACTGTTTCTTATGGGAGCTGTAAATAATGCGGGCATAATGGCCGGTGGCCAGATAATCTGCCCCCAGGGAAAAAGCAGCATTCATTAAGCGCTCAAATTTAATATGCCGGTTGCAGACCACGCAGGGATTAGGTGTTCTCCCCTGTTCATATTCACAGATAAAGTAGTCTATCACATGTTTTTGAAAATCTTCGGACAGATCCAAAACATGATGCTCAATCCCCAGCTGGCTGCAGACTTTTCGGGCATCCTCCGCAGCGTAATCCGTTGGACGGGTCTCTCTTTTATCTTTTTCCAATTGACCGTTACCTGAGGCATAAATGAGCATGGTAATACCAAAAACCCGGTACCCGGCTTCCTTTAAAACAGCCGCCGCTACCGAACTGTCCACCCCACCGCTCATGGCAACTGCAACTTTTCCTTTTTCAGGCATTTTTGGACACCGCCCTTCTTTCATCAAAAAACCTGTTGTTGGAAATATCGCTCCAAACTCTGCATTTCTTTGTTGCTAATAAGGGAATTATTCAAGCCTGACCCTTTGTTTTCACTTACATTCATTTCTATTGTTTATTTTAATCATTCCCTGACCCCGGGTGACATCATTCAACTTTCTTTGAAAAACATCAAGTTGTCCAGGTAGCAGGACCGCATCAATTTCCACCCGGGAGCCATAACGCACTTCCGTCACTTCCCCCTGAAACCCTGATATCTCCTTCATCACCTGTCCGATAAAATCGTAGGGTATGGACAGGGTGTACTCCTTTTTACCTATTTTTTCCCTGATCCCGGCTTTTTCTAACCCTGCCTGTCCGCAGGCTCGATAAGCCCGAATCAGTCCCCCGATTCCCAGTTTCACGCCTCCAAAATAACGGGTCCCGACTAGCACCACGTTGGTTACTCCTGCCTTCTCTATGGCAGACAACAGCGGTGGACCCGCGGTCCCCACCGGTTCAGCAGCATCAGAGGTGCGAATGACAGCTTCATCCCCTGACCCAATCTTATATGCATAGGCATTATGGGCGGCATCGGAAAACTCTCCCTGAACCGAGTGAATGAAATTCCTGGCCTGCTCTTCACTGCTGCAAAAACCCACGGAAGCAATAAACCGGCAGGCCCCTACGGCTATTTTCACCCGGCTCTCCTTATTAATAGTGAGATATCGGTCCATATTAATTATTTATCCTTCCTTTTGGGCCACAATCTTTCCAGGCGTTTTTTTATTTTCTTTTCCTCTCCGCTCTCTGAAGGCCGGTAGTAAATTTTCCCCCTCATGTCCTGGGGGAGATAATGCTGCAGAACAAAATTCCCCGGGTAATCATGGGGATATTTATATCCTTTTCCATGCCCCATTTTTCGGGCACTGGAATAACTGGAATCCTTTAAATAAGGAGGCACTCCCCGGCTGCTCTTTTTCATTGCCTCCTCCTGGGCCTGGTTAATACCCAGGTAAGATGCATTGCTCTTGGGAGCTGATGCCAGGTACGTGGCAGCCTGGGCCAGGACAATCCTTCCCTCAGGCATCCCGATCATCTGAAGCGCCTGGGCAGCAGCAACGGCCAAGGAAATACCGTTGGGATCCGCGTTCCCTACATCCTCCGAAGCACAGATAATTAAACGGCGGGCAATAAAATTGGGGTCTTCCCCGGCCTGAATCATAGAGGCCAACCAGTACAATGCGGCATCGGGGTCGGAACCCCGGATAGATTTTATGAAAGCAGAAATGATATCATAATGGTTATCCCCCTGGCGGTCGTACCGGACTGCCTTTTGCTGTATGGACTCCTCAGCCACCGGTAAGGTAATGTGGCGGAGGCCATCCTCTCCCGGAGAAGTGGTTAAAACCGCCAGTTCCAAAGCGTTTAAGGCAACCCGGGCATCTCCGTTAGACATGTCCAGAAAGTGCTTTAAAGCCTCCGGGTGTAACCGGATTTTAAAAGAACCCAGGCCCCGCTTATCATCTTTCAGTGCCTTTTTCAATATCGTTTCAATATCCAAAGGTTCCAGGGGCCGGAAGTAAAAAACTGTAGAGCGGGAGAGCAGAGGAGAATTGACGGTAAAGTAGGGGTTTTCCGTTGTGGCCCCAATCAAAATCACCGTCCCCTCTTCCACTGAGGGCAGCAGGGCATCCTGCTGAGCCTTATTAAACCGGTGAATCTCATCAATAAAAAGAATGGACCTGCGTGCTTCCATGCCCAAAATCTTTTTGGCCTCCTGAATGACCTCTTTTATATCCTTGACTCCGGACATCACCGCATTCAGCTGAAAAAAACGGGCTTTGGAGGTTTTGGCGATGATTTCAGCAGCGGTGGTTTTACCGGTGCCGGGGGGACCATAAAATATGGCGGAGGAAAGCCGGTCCGCTTCTATCAGACGCCGCAAAAGCTTTCCTTCCCCCAGAATTTCCTCCTGTCCCACAAAGTCCTCCAGCCTCTCCGGCCTTATTCTCAAGGCCAGGGGAGCCCTCTGGGCCAATTCTTTTTCCCATCCGTACTCAAACAGGTCCATTATTTTACACCTGCCTTATACACCTTTTCCTGGTTTAAAAACAGCTGCGCCTGTATTCCCAGGGCGCACTCCAACCTCTTCTTCTCCAGTTGACAGCCCAGGGTATAAGGCTTATACATATCTCCGTTAAACTGGTAAGCATTGGCATGACAGCCGCCTCCGCAAAAGAACCTGGCCCAGCAGAAGCGGCAGTCTCCTTTGCTGTTAATGTCCACGTTTAAAAAACGCTGATACAATTCTTTATCAAATTCAGTGCTTCGGTTCACGTCTCCCATGAGGAACTCCCTTTTCCCCACAAACTGGTGACAGGGGTACAGGTGACCCTCCGGCGACAGGGCCAGGTATTCCGTTCCGGCGCCGCACCCGGCCAATCTCTTTTTAATACAAGGACCCTGGCTCAGGTCCAATGTGAAATGGAAAAAGGAAAATGCTTCTTCACTACCGTATAAATCCAGGTAGTAACGGGCAGTCTGCTCATACTGGCGAAACAATTCCGGCAGATGCTCATCCTTCAGGGCATAGGGCTCTTCTGCCGGTGCCACCACCGGTTCCAGGGAAATATGCCTGAACCCCAGGGTCACCAAGTGCTTTACATCTTCGAAAAAATCTTGATTCAATGAAGTATAGGTCCCCCTGAGATAATATTCCTGGTGATTTCTCTGTTTCACAAAAGAAAGGAATTCCGGTACCAGCAGTTTGTAACTGCCGGAACCATCTTTCAAAGTCCTGACCCGGTCATTCACTCTTTCCCTGCCGTCCAGGCTCAGTACCACGCTGAACTCCTGCCGGTTTAAATAATCCCTTACCTCTTGATTCAAAAGCAGACCGTTGGTAGTCAACGTAAACTTGAACTCCTTACCTGCTTCCCTGCCCCTTTTCCGGGCATAATCCACGGTGTCTTTAATTACAGAAAAATTTAAAAGGGGTTCACCACCAAAGAAATCTATTTCACAGTTTTTTCGGGAACCGGAATTTTCAAGAAGAAAGTCTATCCCCCTGAATGCCACCTCCCGAGACATCAGGCTTTTCTTTCCACCAAAGGCACCCTCCCCGGCAAAACAGTAGCGGCAGGTCATATTGCACCGGTGAGCCATATGAAAACACATGGCCTTAATGATCTGTTCCGGGGATCTCTTAAAACCCTCCAGGCAATCAGCAGAAAAGAGCAGCTCCTTTTCCACAAGGGTCTTAATCTCCTCCATCGCCCGGGTAATTACCTGATGGTCATAAATCCCCTGAAGTTTGCCGTATACCTCTTCCAAAGTGTAATCCTTTTCCAGGAGGCTGATGATATCCCAACCCGGAGGGTCTACTATGTGGACAGCCCCGCTGTTCACATCCAGCACGATATTTAATCCTTGAAAGTTAAATTTATGTATCATTCCTTTAGTCAAATGGAAATCCCCCTAATTGAAAAAAAGTAGTCCGGGACTACTTTTTTTGTTCCTTGCTCTCCCTCTGGCAGGCCTGATTTCCCACGGTGCAGGAGGTTTTACAGGCCGATTGACAGGAGGTCTGGCATTCCCCACATCCGCCTTCCTTCAGAGTGGATTTCAAGCTTGATAAATTAATGGTTTTTACATGCTTCATATAATATTTCCTCCTTCAAAATATGATAAAATATGGTTCCGGGTATTTCTGCCAGCTTTTTTTATCTTATACTTTATTCTAATCTTATACATCATTATAGCAGGGGCAAAACTACACCGCAAGCACCTCCTGGCTGCCTGAAAACGCCTGTAATGCTCAGCATTCAGTTATCATTCTGTGTCAGCAGACTTCCGTCCTTTAATAAACTCCGCCGCTAAAATAGGGTGCTCGGATTAAATATCATGTTGTTGAGTTTGAGCTGCAGTCCCTTATATTGCCCGCCAATCCAAGAACATTGTCCACATCCAGGGTAAAAAGAATCCCAGTGCCGGGTTCTTTAAAGTCCCCTACTACCCTTTCAACCATGGAAATGGCTTCTTGTAGAAAGCAGTCCTGCTGAATTATAGAAAAAACTACCTTGTTGGCAGGCCTCTCTCCGCTGAATAGATGACTGAGCCCCCCGAAGAGGGGCACATGGGGAGAGAGAATCCTTCCCATACCGGTGGAGTCGATAACGGTAGCTCCCCGGATGCCAATATCCAAAAACCCTTCCAGTATTTCATTTAAATTGTCCGTTTCGTTCAATACCAGAACCAATAATTTCATAAACTTTCACCTTCCGAAAAAGATTTCTATATCATTGTAAACTTAACAAACCTTGAGTTATATTATACTACTTCATTCATAATATGGCAAAAAATAAAAACCGCATATGCGGTTTTTATGCTTCTGCAGCGTTTAATTTTTCTACCAGGTCATCCGGGTCAACCCCATGGGCCTGTGCCGCTTCTGCTACGGTTTCGCCGGCAGCGGTAGGGCATCCCAGGCACTGCATTCCCAGTGAAAACAGGACCTTGGCAGTGTTTGGATTCACTCTTAAAACTTCAGCAATAGTCATGTCTTTAGTGATTGCCATATGTAATTAACCTCCCAAGAGTATTTCCTTTATTCTAACTTGTTTATACTCAATAGTCAAGGGATATCCCCTGTATCCCGGTATTGCTCTTCGGCAAACCTGTCTCATCTTCAGACATAAGAGGCACGTTTTAAAACAATTAATTAAAAAGGCCCTTACACCGTTCCAATTCAACCATGAAGCCGGCAAACTCATCAGGCATAAGGGACTGATGACCATCCGACAGGGCACAAGCGGGTTCCCAATGAACCTCCACAATCAAGCCGTCGGCCCCCGCTGCCAGCGCAGCCTTTCCCATGGACGGAACCAGTTCCCGGATCCCGGTGCCGTGGCTGGGGTCCACAAAAACCGGCAGGTGGCTCAGCCTTTTTAAAAGGGGGATAGCATTTAAATCCAGGGTATTGCGGGTAAGGGGTTCAAACGTCCGGATGCCCCTTTCGCAGAGAATTACCTGGTGATTGCCGCGGCTCATAATATATTCTGCTGCCAAAAGCCATTCTTCAATAGTGGAAGAAATTCCCCGTTTTAACAGCACCGGTTTATCCAGTTTTCCCACCTCCAGCAGAAGCTGAAAGTTCTGCATATTTCGGGAACCTAACTGTAAAATGTCCACGTATCTGCTTACCAGCTCTACGTCCCGGGTATCAATTACCTCTGTCACCGTTAAAAGACCGGTTTCTCCTGCGGCTTCCTGAAGGATTTTCAATCCTTCCAGCCCTAATCCTTGAAAACTGTACGGAGAGGACCTGGGCTTGAAGGCACCACCCCGCAGGACCTTTGCCCCGGCCTGTTTTACCGCCCGGGCGGTTTTCAGCAGCTGTTCTATGGATTCCACAGCACAGGGGCCGGCAATAATTACTTTTTCCTCTCCTCCGATTTCCACCCCTTTCAGGCAGATTCTGGTTCCCTCAGGGTTAAAGTTCCTGCCGGCCAGTTTCAGGTTGCTCTTAATACCCAGACTTTCTAAGGAAATCCCTTTATCCATTTCTTGACCCCCTTTATGGGCGAACCTGGGAAGACGTCTCCCGGGTACTTTCCTTCAAGCTGCTTATATAATTTCCCACTTCCCTCAGCAAATTCCCGGGGCTTTCTCCCAGCTGTTCAACCATTCTAACAATCCCACTCCCTACGATAATTCCGTCGCAAAAAGCAGCTGCCTCCCCCGCCTGCTGCGGAGTGGATATTCCAAATCCCAGAGCCAGAGGAAGTGGGGTATAATTTTTAATCCGTTTTACCATTTCCTCCGCATTTATGGAAAGGTTATCCCTAACTCCGGTAACACCCGTTAATGCAACACAGTAAATAAATCCCTGCGCCCGTTCCGATGTCATTCGAATTCTCTCCTCTGTGCTGGTAGGTGTTAACAGGTAGATCAGGTCAACTCCCTGCTGCAGTGCCAGAGACTGCAGGGAAGAACTTTCCTCCAGGGGAAGGTCTGGAATCACCAGGCCGTCAATCCCTGCCCGGGCTGCATCCGTTATAAATTTTTCCTCCCCATAGCTGAATACCAAATTGTAATAAGTTAAGACCAGTAATGGCACCCGGGTCTTTTGCCGCAGCCGGGAAATCATTTCCAGGAATGCAGAAGTGTTCATTCCCTTTTTAAGTGCCCGCTGGGAAGACTTTTGAATCACCGGGCCGTCCGCCAGGGGATCGGAGAAAGGCAGTCCCAGTTCGATGATATCTGCGCCCTTTTCTTCCATCTCCAGTACCAGTTTTTCCGTGGTTTCCACGTCGGGATCCCCTGCAGTGATAAAAGCTATCAGAGCTTTTTCACCCCTGCTTTTCAGTTCTTTAAAGGTACTCTTTATCCTCATCTTTTCACCTCCACAGGACCTTCTAACGTTACCTCACATTCCGCAGCAATTTTCATCTTTTCCAGGGCACCGGCCACCGTGTTCACATCCTTATCCCCACGGCCGGAAAGGCAGATTATCATAGAATTATATTTTGTTAAATTTTCTTTATTTTTTATTACATGGGCAAAAGCATGGGCGCTTTCCAGCGCTGGAATGATTCCCTCCGCCTGAGAAAGAACTTGAAAGGCCTCTAGAGCCTCCCCATCTGTAACGGAAAAATAGCTTGCCCTGCCATTTGTTTTCAAAAAAGCATGTTCCGGTCCCACCCCCGGGTAGTCCAGGCCGGCAGAAATGGAGTGTACCGGAGAGACCTGACCGTAAGAATCCTGCAGCAGAAAGCTTTTGGACCCGTGCAGCACTCCCGGCCGTCCCAGAGTCAGTGTAGCAGCGTGCTTATCCGTATTTAAACCCAAACCTGCCGCCTCCACTCCGATCATATCCACTTTCCTGTCTTCCATAAAGGGATAGAACAGCCCTATGGCATTGCTGCCTCCCCCCACGCAGGCCACCAGGCAGTCAGGCAGTTTCCCCTCAGCCTTAATGAACTGCTCCCTGGCTTCCCGACCGATGATAGCCTGAAAATCCCTGACCATTCGGGGATAAGGATGGGGCCCTACCACAGAACCAATAATGTAATAGGTGTCCTGCACATTGGTTACCCAGTCCCTGATGGCTTCATTGGTAGCATCCTTTAAGGTCATGCTTCCGGAGGTAACGGGATTCACCCGGGCTCCCAAAAGATTCATGCGAAAAACGTTTAAAGACTGCCTCTCCATATCCTCCTTCCCCATATAAACCTCACATTTCAAGCCAAACATGGCGGCTGCCGTGGCTGCCGCCACCCCATGCTGGCCGGCCCCGGTTTCAGCAATTACCCGTTCCTTTCCCATGCGCCGGGCCAGAAGCGCCTGCCCCAGGGTATTGTTAATTTTATGGGCCCCGGTATGGGTTAAATCCTCCCTTTTTAAATATATTTTGGGTCCCCCCACCATTTCCGTAAGGGCTTTGGCAAAATACAGGGGGGTGGGCCTTCCCACATAATTCTGAAGATAATGGTTCAGCTCCCTCTGGAAACTTTCCTCCCGGCTTAAATCTTCATATTTTTCTGCCAGTTCTTCCAGAGCCGGCATCAGGGTCTCCGGGACATACCTGCCCCCAAATTCCTCGAAATGTCCAAATTTATCCGGATACATTTTCCCAACTCCTCACTTTTCGCACAAAGTTTTTTATCTTCTCGGGGTCTTTTACCCCTTGATTCTCCACTCCGCTGCTTACATCAACTCCATAGGGGTTCACCTGCATCAACGCCTGCAAAATGTTGTAACCATTAAGCCCCCCTGCCAGGATAATCGGCCTTCTGGTTTTTATTTTTTCCACCAGGGACCAGTTAAAGGTTTTCCCGGTACCCCCGGCCTTTCCTGGTTCACAGGTGTCCAGCAGAAAGGCATCTGCCACTGTCTCATATTTCCTTATTTCCAAGAGGCTCTCCTCGTCTTTCAAGGAAAACGCTTTTATTACCTTCTGCCTGAAGCCCTTCAGAGATTGAGGCGGTTCCTTTCCGTGAAACTGAAGCACCTCCAGCCCGCAGCGTTCCGCTATCTCCTTTACTTTCAAGGGATCCTCGTTCACAAATACCCCCACCTTACACACAAAGGGAGGAACCTCCCGGCAGATATTCTCCACTTCCTCCGGTGTGACCCGCCGAGTGCTTTCCGCCATAACAAATCCAACGGCATCGGCTCCTGCCTCCACGGCCATCAATGCTTCTTTTTGGTTTCGAATTCCGCAGATCTTAATTTTTACCATGGTCCTCCCCCAACAGTTCCTTGATTTTATCCACCGGTGAAGGATGCTTCATTAACGTTTCTCCAATCAGAAAAGCATCAACTCCGCCCCGGTGTAATCGAAGGATTTCTTCCCGGCTCTTGATTCCGCTTTCACTGACCAAAAGAACATGGCGGGGAACTTCCCGGGCTAACTCCAGGGTAATTCCAATATCTGTTTGGAAGGTGTTCAAGTTTCGGTTATTAATTCCCACCACATCGGCTCCAATTTTTAAAACTATTTCCAATTCCTCCGCAGTATGCACCTCCACCAGGGGACACAAGCCCATTTCCCGGGCTTTTCCCATAAACAAGGCCAGCTGGTTTTCATCCAGCACAGAAGCAATGAGTAATATCGCATCGGCTCCGTGAACACGGGATTCGTAAATCTGGTAAGGGTCAATAATAAAATCCTTCCTGAGAACCGGGATGCTGACAGAATCCTTGACCCTCCTCAAGTCTTCCAGGCTTCCCTTGAAATAATCCTCTTCGGTCAACACTGAAATTGCCGCCGTCCCGGCCTGCTCATACAGCCTGCCCCGGGATTCAGGGTTTTTCTCATCATAGATCAAGCCCCTGGAAGGGGAAGCTCTTTTTATTTCTGCAATCAGTGCTCTGCCTGATTTTTCCCGCAGTGCTTTCTTGAAATCCAGGGGAGCCGGGCTGTCCTCTGCCTCATCTTTCAGGATTTTTAAGGGGGTTTTTTGCATGCTTTTTTCTACAGCGACCCTTTTACTATTGATAATTTTTTGTAAATACATTAAATTTTTTCGCAGAACTCCCTCAACTCCTCCAGTTTTGTATAGGCGCTGCCGCTGTCTAAAACCGTTTCCGCCAGCTTTATTCCTTCGGAGAAATCCTCCACCAGCCCCCCGGCCCCCAGCACCGCAGCAGCATTTAACACCACCACATCCCGGCGAGAACTCTTTTCTCCCTGCATTATGGACAGGGTGATCTCGGCATTCTCCCGGGGCGTACCTCCCTGCATCTGTTCCACCTTCCCCCGGACAAGCCCTAACTCTTCAGGACATATCTGGTAGGTCAAAACCTTTCCCTCTTTTACTTCACTGATGCGGGTAGGGCTGCATACAGAAATTTCATCGATCCCCTCCAGGCCGTGAACTACCATGGCATGTTCCGCTCCCAGGTTTAACAGCACCTCAGCCAGCATATCCGTCAGCGCCGGGTCATAAACCCCCATGACCTGCCTTTTGGCTCCGGCAGGATTGGTCAGCGGCCCCAGGAGGTTGAACACCGTCCTGATTCCTATTTCCCGTCGGGGTCCGATGGCGTATTTCATGGCCAAATGAAGATTAGGCGCAAACAAAAACCCGATTCCCACCTCTTCTATACAGCGAGCCACCTGTTGGGGAGAAAGCTCCAGGTTGATCCCCAGGGCTTCCAGCACATCCGCGCTGCCGCAGCGGCTTGATATGGACCGGTTGCCGTGTTTAGCCACGGGCAGTCCTGCACCGGCGGCCACAAAGGCGGCAGTAGTAGAAATGTTAAAGGTTCCCGCCTGGTCTCCCCCGGTACCGCAGGTATCCACCAGTCCAGGGCGATTCACTTTAACCGGGGTCACCTTATCTCTCATCACCCGGGCAAAACCGGTTATCTCTTCAACGGTTTCCCCCTTCATCCTCAGAGCCGTCAAAAGACTGGCAATCTGTGCATCCGTAGCTTTTCCCGACATAATCATGTCCATGGCTCTACTGGACTCTTCCGTATTTAAACTCCTCCCCCGGACAACCCCATCAATAACCCGGTTTAACTCCAATGATTGGTTAAGCAACCTTTTCTTCCTCCTTCAAAAAATTTAACAGCAGCCTTTTCCCTTCCGCCGTCAGTATGGATTCCGGATGAAACTGAATCCCCTCCAGGGGATATTCCCTGTGCCTGATGCCCATAATGGTGCCATCCTCCGTCCGGGAGGTAACCATAAGGCAGGAGGACAGGCTTTTCTCTTCAATAATCAGGGAGTGGTAACGGGTCGCTTCAAAGGGACTGGGAATTTCCCGATAGATGGTTTCCCCGGAGTGATAAATCAGGGAGGTCTTTCCGTGCATAAGGAATGATGCTCCAACGATTTTTCCTCCAAAAGCCGCCCCGATGGCCTGGTGCCCCAGGCACACACCCAGGATGGGAATGTCCCGGTAAAAATATTGAATCATGTCTATGGTCAACCCCGCCTCCTGTGGGATCCCCGGACCGGGGGAAATCACAATTTTCTCCGGTGAGAGATCTTGTATTTCCTCCAGTGAAGTTTTGTCATTTCGAATCACGGTCATCTCTGCTCCCATCTCTCCCAGGTACTGAACCAGGTTGTACGTAAACGAATCATAATTATCGATGACTAAAATCATAATTTCCCTCCTCTGCCAGGTTAATGGCCTTCAACAGCGCCGCGGCTTTGTGCCGGGTTTCCTGGTATTCTTTGTCCGGCTGGGAATCAGCCACGATTCCGGCTCCCGCCTGAACATAAATGGTTTCATTTTTGATTACCATGGTCCTTATGGTGATACAGGTATCCATATTCCCTGAAAATCCAAAGTATCCCACGGCTCCGGCGTAAGGGCCTCTCCGGCAGTTTTCCAGCTGGCTGATAATCTCCATGGCTCGTATCTTAGGGGCCCCTGAAACTGTTCCCGCAGGGAAACAGGCAGTTAATACATCGAAGGCATCCCGGCCCTCCTTCAGCCTGCCCTTGACCTCCGTAACCATGTGCATAACATGCGAGTATTTTTCTATGGAGAAGAGATTATTCACTTTTACGGACCCAAATTCACAAATTCTTCCCAGGTCATTCCTGGCCAGGTCCACCAGCATGATGTGTTCCGCCTTTTCCTTCTGGTCTGACTGCAGGTCCTCGGCCAGCCGTTGGTCCTCCTCCGCCGTATACCCCCGGGGACGGGTCCCGGCTATGGGTCGGGTCTCCACCACCCCATCCTCCAAACGCACCAGGGGTTCGGGAGAAGAACCCACCACCTTAATATCTTCGAAGTCCAGATAGTACATATAAGGGGAAGGATTTACGGTTCTCAGCACCCGGTAGAGAGTAAAAGGGTCTACCTTCAAAGGAGCTTCAAAGCGCTGGGACAGCACCACCTGAAAAATGTCTCCCCGGGTTATGTGTTCCTTGGCTCTAACCACCTGGTCCATGTAATCTTTTCGGGATACATTGGAGTTGAAAAATATTTCTTCAAAGGTAACATCTTCTTTCTCCTTCAGCGGTGGAAGGGGTTTTTTCAACGCCTCCAGAACGGAATGTATATCTTCACAGGCTCTGTTGTATTCACTTTCCGCATCCTCCCGGATCCACACATTTTTAACTACTTTCAACGAATGCCTCCAGTGGTCGTAAATCAGCACCAGCCCGGCAAATATAAAGCTCAGCACAGGAAGTCCCAGGTCATCCTGGGGCAGGGGGATTTCCTCCAGGTGCTGCACGATGTCGTACCCCACATAACCCACAGCCCCTCCATAAAACCGGGGCAGCCCCTGGTCTTCCGCCGGGATAAATTTTTTCATAACCTCCCTCAATGCTTCCAGGGGATTTTCTCGGGTAATTTCTTCGGTTCCCTGGGGCAGATTTACTGTGGTTCGGCCCTCCATGGTTTTGAGATCTGCAAAGGGCTTGCATCCAATAAAGGAATACCGCCCGAACTTCTCTCCGATTTCTCCACTTTCCAGGAGATAGGAAGAGCCGGACTTGCATACCTTCTGAAAAATTGTAATGGGTGTTTCCAGGTCCGCTATAATTTCTTTATAAACAGGAATCAAGTTGGCAAACCTGGCTTTCTCTAAAAACTCTTCTCGCTGGGGATAAATCATCTTCATTTCCTCCTTACATTAAAAAAACCCTTCGTCTAAAGGACGAAAGGTTGTTTCGCGGTGCCACCTTATTTAACCTATGTATAAACGGAAATACGATATAACACAAGT
>SKNC01000024.1 GCA_007120745.1 Bacillota bacterium | reverse complement strand
TTTCTCCTCTTGTGTGAGATTGGTTTTGGATAGTTCCTTATAGTAGCGGCTGGGAGACAGCAGGGGAAAATCGCTGCCCAGCATAACTTTGTCCAGGATTCCGGCAGTCCGGGCCGCTTCATATACCTGGGGGCTGTACAGGTAAGGAGATGCGGCATTGTCATAATAAACATGGGCCATTTCTTTTCTAAGTTCAGGCATCAGTTCATAAAAAAACAGGCCTCCACCCCAATGGGCATATATTATGGTAAGCTCCGGGTTTTCCTGGGCAAAGATAAACGCCCGCCGGGGACCGGTCTCTCCTTTTCCCGGGTAATAGTGCCCTACCTGCTCGTTAGCATGCATGAGAATGGGCAGCTTTCTTTCCCTGCAGACATCCACCAGGCCTTTCATCTGGCCCTGATCTGAGATATCAAATCCCTGGGCGTCAGGAATCAGTTCTCCAACTCCTTCTAGCCCCAGGTCATGACAGCGGGCTATTTCTGCAGCGCAGCCCGGGTCCAGGGGGGGCGCTACGGCAAAACCGGTCAGCTTATCCGGATATTTGTTTACAGATTCAATGATATAGTTATTGGCCTCCCGGCAGATCCCAATATCTTTAAAAGGGAAACCAAATACTACAGTTCGGTCCACTCCCGTTTTTTCCATATCCGCAAGAACATCTTCTGCAGCAGCATATTTCACTTTTGGCCCCGTATGAATTAAGCAAAAGTGGGCTTCCTTCTTCTTATAGGATTCCACATCAGCAATAAAATCAGGAGACAGAATATGTACATGCACATCAATTTTCAATTTTAGTCTTCCTCCTCACAGTTTTCATCGAATTTCATTTACTTATAATCTTACATTTCCATACATTTATTTATTTTCCTTTTTCTAACGAAAAAAAGCAATATCAGTTGTTTTCTTTTAATTATATAAGCCGCTCCGGTACTGACAAGATTGTTACGAACACTTAACATCCCGCTGAATTGTTTAAATATTCTAAATATTCATTGTGGACAAACCATTTCAGAATATATAATAAAATTACAATCATTTTATATTTTATATTATAAGGAGGGTTTATTTAATGAAAATTTTAGCCCCTATTGACGGCTCCAGGAAGTCTCTTCAAGCGCTGCGGTATGCTGTAAATCTTGCAGAAAAGATAGATGCGCAGGTGGTTGTCTTAAACGTACAAATTGAGTCGGATGTGACTATTGTTGAGCCCATCAGCTGGGATGCACCGGTATTGAAGAAGCGGGCAGAGAAAGTATTTTCCCTGGCAAAACAAGAATTGGAAGGGTCAAAGGTAAATGTAGAATACAAAATGCTTCAGGGGGACCCCTCCAAAGAAATCATAAAATATGCGGACGGCCAAAAATTTGACATGGTTGTTATTGGAGCCCACGGCTTAACCGGTATTAGAGAGTTCCTGCTGGGCAGTGTGGCAAACAAAGTCTCACGTCACTCCATGGTTCCTGTGCTGATTGTAAAATAAATACATAATTATTCCACATCCAGTTCAACAATGTCCCCTTCGGCCAGCTCATAGTCTTTAGCTACTGCCTGGCCGTCGAACTTGGTTGAACCCCAGACAAAGGCATTTTTAAGCTTATCTGGGAAATCCCGATGGATTGCTTCAGCAAAATCCAGTATGGTTCCGCCCTTCTTCAGTGTGAAGGGCTTTTCCATGTCCGGTTTCTTCCCCGGGGTTTTGCTGTAAATTCGAATCACATCTACTGCTTTATAGATTAACTCCCTGAGAAATTCCAGGTCTCCCTTCACAACAGAGATTTTATATAGGGTTAATCCCGGATACATTTCCCTGATGATCTCCAGGTTATCTTGACTGCTGTCCATGTCCGTTTTGTTGGCTGCAATCAAGCAGGGAAAAGAATTATCTTCCAAATCATCGGAAATAACATTTTTCTCTTTTAAAAATTTCAATGTAAAATCCAGCTGTTCCAGGCATTCATCGGCACCGGCATCAATGAGAATCAGCAGTGCATCTGCCTCTCTTATGGTTCCTAAAAGGCCAGGAGGAACCATATCCTCCGTAATGGGAGGTGTATCCACCAGCTGAACATATACATTTTCAAAGGGCATCATCCCTGCCTGGGGAAGGGAGGTGGAGAACGGATAATCTGCCACTTTAACCTTTGCCCGGGTTAAAGCACCTACCAGGGAAGATTTGCCGGTGTTAGGGAACCCCACCAGGACCACCTGTCCAGCGCCCTGTCTTTCCACATAAAAAGGATTGTACGAGCTTTTGCCGCTCTTCTTTTTTTTACCCTCTTTTCTCAGCGCAGCCAACTTCTTTTTTATTTCTCCCTGCAGCTTTTCCGTTCCTTTATGTTTTGGAATTACCGCCAGCATGTTCTGCAGGGCTTCCACTTTTTCCTCCGGTGTTCTTGCTTTTTTGTAAGCTTCTTCTGCAGCATAGTACTGGGGAGTTAAATTGGCAGGCATTGAAAAAACTCCTTTCTAAGACGAAATTCTTTCTAAAAAAGCTGAAACTTAACCCTCGGATTGTCAAATTTCTAATATGTCCATAACAATTTGCTTTATATTATCTATTTCGCCGGTCATACTGTGTATCACCTTTTTTTCTTCCAGATTTTTCAGTCCCGGATGAATCTCCTGTCCGGTGATTTTCCTTAGTTCTTCCAATAAAACAAATTCGTCTTTTCCTTCCAGGGCCTCTTTCCCCTTTAAGGCCTCCAGCACGGAAGAATTAAACTTATAGGGGTTCGCAGTTGAACCAATTACCGTAACAGTCTCAGAATCCTTCATGCGGTATTTCTGATATACATTTACCCCTACGGCAGTATGGGTATCTAACAGGTAGTCATGCTTCCGGTAAACTTCTTTAATGGTTTCCAGGGTTTGCCTTTGGGTGGAAAAGTCACCTTCCATAATGCCGGTAATTTTATCATGAGTAACAGAATCTATTTGAAAAGCCCTAGTGGATTGAAGTTCTTCAAACCATGACCTTATCTGGTCCGCATTGTGTCCGGTAATCTCAAATAAAAACCGTTCCAGGTTGCTGGAAATCAATATGTCCATTGAGGGGCTGTTGGTCTTTTTGAAATCCCGTCTTCTATCGTAAGTCCCGGTATTGATAAAATCCGTCAGCACTTTGTTTTCGTTGGAGGCACAGATAAAACGTTTTACCGGCAGACCCATCATGTACGCATAGTAGCCCGCCAGTATGTTGCCAAAATTTCCGGTGGGAATGCAGAAATTGATTTTTTCATCCTCTTTAATTTCATTTCTTTTCATCAGATTTAAATAAGACCAGAAGTAATACACAATCTGTGGAACCAGGCGTCCCCAGTTAATTGAGTTGGCTGAAGAAAGTTCAACCCCTTTATCATTGAGGAAGCTGTTGAATTCCGGGTCTGCGAATACTTCTTTGACGGCGTTTTGGCAGTCATCAAAATTGCCTTTTAAAGAAACAACGTGAGTATTGCTGCCCTCCGTGGTTGCCATCTGCAGTTCCTGCATCCGGCTCACTCCACCATACGGGTAAAAAACGATTATTTTTATACCCTCCACGTCTTTAAAACCTTCCAAAGCTGCTTTACCCGTATCTCCAGAGGTAGCTACCAGGATTACGGTTTCTTTGTCTGCAGCCAGTTTTTGTATAGCTTTGGATAGAAAGTGGGGCATAATCTGCAGGGCAACATCTTTAAAAGCAGCGGTAGGTCCATGCCATAATTCCATAATAAAAGTTCTATCCTCCAGCTTATGAAGGGGAACAATTTCAGGAGAATCAAAAATATCAGGATGATAAGCCCTGATAACACATTCTTCAATTTCTTCCCTGGTATAATCTGTTAAAAAATATTGTAATATTTCCTGAGCCAGTTGTCCGTATGTAAGATCCATCATATCAATCAGCTTACTGCTTATTTTTGGTACTTTTTCCGGAACAAACAGGCCTCCCGTAGGAACCATGCCCAGCTTAACAGCTTTTGCTGTGGAAACCCTGGGGTAGTTATCTCTTGTGCTGACATAGTACATATTTCTCTTCACCCCCATGAAAAATCTATCTGGCATAATCTGGTATTAAAAACTCATATTTTAGGATTTAAATTAAAAGCGCCTTTCGTACGAAAGGCGCTTTTAACCGAACGTAATAACAAAATATTATTAAAGCCGGCAGGGCATTATTATATTTCTATTACGTTAGCAGCCTGAGGGCCTCTGTTGCCTTCGATTACTTCAAATTCAACTCGCTGGCCTTCTTCCAGGGTTTTGAATCCTTCTTTTTGGATGGCTGAATAGTGTACAAAGACGTCATTTTCACCTTCTACTTCAATAAAACCGTACCCTTTTTGATTGTTAAACCACTTGATTGTACCTTGTTTCATTAAGTCCCTAATACCTCCTAGTTTTGCCTTTCTTAATATTCTAAGACATATAGTAACATTCTTTTTTTTTAGTGTCAAATAATTTTCCCTGAACCAGCTACTGGTTAGGTGCTGCCAATTCACTACGATGCATTATTCCCTCCAGGCATACCGTAACCTGTGCTCATCGCAGATTTATCACAGATTCATTGCAAGTTATCACCCATTCCGGCCGGGGAACAAGATAAAAAAAACCGGACATTCTGTCCGGTTGTGACATTCTGTTCAGTTTTTATCGCTGTTGAGCGCAGGTAGGGAAATCAGAGAGTATTTCCGGCATCTGGGCTTGATCTTCAATTTCTGTTATTTCGCCTTCTGTATATAGACGAGAGTAATAGTCCGTAATCATTCTTTCTGAAGAGAAATTCCATATGGAGGAATTTATGCTTTCTCTCATCATTTGAACCCATTTAGGCCGTTCATTGTAATACACGGGAACCACTTCATTCATAAGCACCTGATAAAGACAGCTTAAATCATGTTCATCCTGGTTGCATCCTTCATAACCGTGCCCAATCTGCCATCCGTTTACCCCGTGCCTGCACGCTTCCGGCCACCAGCCATCCAGAATGCTCAGGTTCAGAACTCCGTTCATGGCTGCCTTCATGCCGGAAGTACCGCTGGCTTCCAGGGGACGCCTGGGGGTATTCAACCAGACATCACAACCCCGGGTAAGAATTTTACCCAGCCTGATATCGTAGTTCTCCAGGAACACAACTCCCTGGGGATATCTTTTAGACATTTCAACAATTCTAGGAATGACACTTCTGCCGTACTCATCGTAGGGATGAAACTTCCCGGAAAAAACCAGCTGCAGAGTGCCATTTTCCAGCATAGGTTCAAGTTCACCAGGTCTCCCCAGGATTAAGTCGCACCTCTTGTATGCCGTTACTCTTCGGGCAAATCCAATGGTAAGAGCTTCCGGGTTAAAGAGCACATTGTTTGTTCTAAATATTTCCGCCACCAGTTCCCTCTTGGCCTCCAGGTGCGGAGCCCAAAGGTCTTTCCCTTTTTCATGAGCTTCCTTGATACGAGAATCCTGCCAGGTAGTGCGATGCACACCATTGGTAACAGGTATAATGGGTGAACCGTCCTTGACATGATCCCACATTTTTCTGGCAGTCTCTCCATGAATCTTGGAAACTGCATTGGTCCTTCTGGATAGACGAAGCCCTGCTACGGTTATGCTGAAGGGGTCTCCTCCAATCCTGGACATTTGCTCGTAGTTGAGCCCGTTATATGCTCCCATATTAAACATGGTTTCGTGACTGTAAGAGCCATTTCCAGCGGACACAGGGGTATGAGTTGTAAAGACTACCAGGTTTCTTGTTTCAGCCCAGGCCTCCTCAAAGGAAAGGCCCCTGTTCATTTTTTCCCGGATCATTTCTACAGCACCTAAAACCGCATGCCCTTCATTGAAATGGTAAAGGTCTACCTTTATACCCAAAGCCCTTAATGCTCTAATTCCTCCGACACCCAATACGATTTCTTGAGCTACACGGTCATCATCTGACCCCAAGTACAGTCTGCTGGTGATATTCATATTGTCGCCATTTTCCGGAAGATTTGTATCCAGAAGATATAAAGGAGCATTACCATACTTATCCAGCAGCCATACTTTACAGACCACCTCTTTATTTTTAACAGTTACTTTAACAGTGACTCCGGTATCTTTCAGCAGGCTTAAGTCAATGTCTTCAAAGACATCATAGGGTTTTCCGTTGCTGCATATTTTCTGAGTGGTATATCCCTGTCTCCATAATATACCGATTCCTACCATAGGAAATTTTTTTTCTCCGGCACATTTTATTAAATCTCCAGCCAGAACCCCCAACCCACCTGAATAAATCGGAAGCTCTTCATGCATTCCATATTCCATACAAAGATATGCAATTCTCGGAAGGTGTTCTTTTTTATTCATACTAACCCTCCTTTCTAAGGTCAAAAGATTTTTTGAGCATTCTTCATAAGTATAGCACAGTTGTTTACATAATGTTGATATAATTTCTTGGCATCACTGGTAACATCTTCAGGGATACACCATTTTGCCAAAACGCGTATAAAGGTTATTTTATATAACTATGCTGAAAAATCATTTTGTTGAGAAGTTTTGCTATATTTAAAAATGTTTTTCACGTTATAAAAAACAACTTGATATATATTCGATAAAATATTCCAAAATCCTTTAAAAATTAAAATTTTGTTTGTGCATAAATAACCTATATAAGAACAATTGTAATTTTTTGTCGATTAATTGGCTCTGTTCTATTTCTAACTACATAGATATATATATATATGAATAAAAACCTTTTATTCTTTTTTAAAATCA
>SKNC01000041.1 GCA_007120745.1 Bacillota bacterium | reverse complement strand
GTCCGCCGGCCAGGTCATCCGCAGCGCCAACCCGGGCAAATATTCGGTCAACGGTACATAACTCTGCCTTTTTAGCAGGGACAAAGGAGCCCATCTGGGCCATAAGAACAATCAAAGCTGCCTGGCGCATGTACGTAGATTTGCCGGCCATGTTAGGACCGGTAATAATCAATATTCTTTTCTCCCGATCATCCAGGGCCATGTCATTGGGCACGAACTGCTCATCCCATAAAAACTGTTCTACCACCGGGTGCCTTCCCCCCTGAATCACCAGTCTGTTCTCCCCATTAAAAACCGGGCGGCAGTAATGATTTTTGATGGCTGTACGGGCCAGGCTCAACAGGCAGTCCAGTTCAGCAATCACCCGGGCACTCTGTTGAATATCAGGAGTTCTTTCTGCCGCAGCATCCCGAACCTGTTGAAACAGATAGTACTCCCGGGCTTCTATCCTTTCTTCGGCCCCCAAAATTTTTTCCTCCAGTTCCTTTAAGCGGGGAGTGATAAACCTCTCGGAGTTCACCAGGGTTTGTTTGCGGATGTACCCCTCAGGTAGTCCCGTCAACCTGCTCTTGCTGATATCTATGTAATAACCGAAAACCTTGTTAAACCCTACTTTTAATGATTTGATTCCGGTCCTTTCCCGCTCTTCTCGTTCTAATTCCAGGATCCAGTTCTTCCCCCGGGTGGAGACCTGCCGAAGCTGGTCCAGCTCCTGGTCAAAACCTTCTCTAATCAGCCCCCCCTCTTTTAAGGAAACCGGAGGGTTATCCACCAGGCATTTGTCAATTAACTCGTAGAGTTCTTCCAGGGGGAAAAACTTTTCTCGAAGTCCCTTAAAAATCCTACTTTCCAGCTGTTCAAAAAGGCTTTGAATTTGAGGAAACTGACCCAGGGTTTTTTTCAATTGTATTAAATCCCGGGCATGAGCAGTGCCCATATTAATGCGGCCCATAATACGCTCCAGGTCATACACATCATCCAGGGACTTCTGCAGGTCTTCCCGAATAAAAGGGGTTTCTATAAACTCCTGGACACCATCCAGCCTGTGATCAATCCTTTCTTTGTCTGTCAGGGGTTCCAAAACCCATTTTCTTAAAAGTCTTCCTCCCAGGGAGGTTCGGGTAAGGTCCAGGACGCCCAGCAGAGAACCGCTTTTCTTTTCTGCCCTGATGGTCTGGGTCAGTTCCAGGTTTCTTCGGGTAACCCCGTCTATGACCATATGGTCCTCCGGCTGGTATACTTGAAGCCGGTTAATATGAGCCAGGGAACCTTTTTGCAGTTCTTTAAGGTATGAGATAACTGCCCCTGCTGCCCCTGCCGCCAGGGGGAAATCCAGGCATCCCAGGGCCTCTAAGGAAAACAGGTTAAACTGTTCACGGAGAGTTTTTCCTGCCCTGTCCACAGCAAAAGCATGGTCTCTAAAAGGGGTATACAGCGCTTTGGAATCTCTTTCTAATACCGCCAGTAAATGCCGGTCACCGGCGGAGGACATGTTAAATAGACATTCGGAGGGACTGAATTTTGACAGCTCTTCCTGCAGTTTATGAATCCGGTCCTCCCCGGTAAACTGGGCTGCTAAAAATTCCCCGGTGGAAACATCCACAGCAGCCAGGCCGATTCCCTCCGGAAGAACGTACAATCCACACATGTAGTTATTTTGTGAGCCCTGAAGCAGGTTCTCGTCCAGAATTGTGCCGGGGGTGATGACACGGGTGACTTCTCTTTTCACCAGACCTTTGGCAAACTTTGCGTCTTCCACCTGGTCGCACAAAGCCACTTTATATCCTTTTTCAATCAAGCGGGAAATATAAGAGTTTACTGCGTGATAGGGAACACCCGCCAGGGGAACATGGTTGTTTTTCCCGGTCTCCCGGGAGGTCAGAACAATTTCCAGTTCCCGGGCAGCAGTCTTTGCATCCTCATAAAACATTTCATAAAAATCCCCTACCCTGAAAAATAAAACTTTATCCTGGTGTTTGTTTTTAATTTCCCAGTATTGTTTAATCATTGGTGTTTCTTTGACCACTGCTGTCCCACCACCTCAATATATCTCATTTCCTGCATCCATTGATTTTAAGAGTTAAAGCAGCCGTACCAGATTATCCGGGGAGCTCCCTTCCTTCTCCTGCTTGTCCGGAATCCTCCAGGGCAGCTGAAGTCTCTAAATGTCCCTGCAGAACGGCCGTCCCTGCTGCATCTTTGCCGTTTATTTCCTGGGAAAAACCGCAGAGATGACAGTATCCACCCTTCCTCAGGGTGATGTCCCTGCATCCCGGACAGGAACGATATCTTACGTAATATGTTATTAAATGAAACACCAGCAGGATTCCAAAAACAATCCAGAGAGGAATGGAAAAGCTTAAGGGCAGAGGGTATTCCACTGCCTGCTGAATCTCCGGTACCATAAAATAATAATCAATCCCGCTGACCAGAAGCACTACGGTGAGATACACAAAAATAGAGGCCAGGGCACTTCCGTGCAGGGGGGAAATAAGTTTTGAAAGAATCAGTTCCATAATATTGCCTGTAATCAGTGCAGCTCCATATATCACCCAAATGAAGGCAGAATAAACAAGGCTTTCTGTAAAATAATAAACAATGGCAGATATAACCCCACAAATCACCAGATATAATACCAAACTTTTTAAAATTTTCATTTATTGCTCCTCCCCTGAATGCAGTATTGAATAATTTTAAGCAGTAATGCCTGTCCCACCCGATAAACTAATGTAAACCATGAGAACCTTATGCCTCCAAAACCTCTCCATTTAGGCTCCAGGTCTTAACATCGATAATTTTTACAGGGATAATTTTGCCAATCATTTCCTCTTTTCCTGGGAAATTCACCAGCTTGTTAGTACGGGTCCGCCCTGTGAGCACAGAGGGTTTTTCTCTGCTGAATCCTTCCACCAGGACCTCCACACTCTTCCCCCTCAATGTCTCATTGATTTCCCGGCTTATGGAATTTTGAATTTCATTCAACCAGTTAAGTCTTTCTTTTTTCTCTTTTAGGGGGATTTGTCCCGGCATGTCCGCTGCCATAGTACCCTTTCGAGGGGAATAAATGAAACTGTATGAGGTATCAAACCGCACCCTCTCCAAAATATCCAGGGTATCTAAAAAATCCTCATGAGTTTCCCCGGGGAATCCCACGATAAAATCTGTGGTAATGCTGGCTTCAGGAATTAACTCCCGAATAAAGCTGACAACTTCCAGGTAGTGTTCCCGGGTATAGCTCCGGTTCATTTTTTTTAAAATATTATTGCTCCCTGATTGTATGGGAAGATGAAAGTGTTCGCACACCTTTTCAGAGTGATAGATTACCCGGGTCAACTCCCGGGTGAAATCCCGGGGATGAGAGGTCATGTAACGAATCCTTCCCAACCCTTCGATACCTTCCAGCTTTTCTAACAGCCGGGCAAAAGTTATGCCGTTATCCAGGTCTTTCCCGTAAGAATTTACATTCTGTCCCAAAAGCGTTACCTCTTTATACCCCTTTAAAACCAAATCCTTTACTTCTTTCACAATATTGCTCATCTCCCGGCTCTGTTCCCGGCCCCGAACATAGGGGACAACACAGTACGAGCAGAAGTTGTTGCAGCCGTAGGTAATGGTCACCCAGGCCTTGATTCCTTCCTTCCGGGAAATCGGAAGCCCTTCCACAACTTCTTTCCCCTCGGGCCAGATATCCAGAACTGTCTCCCGGCTTTCTTCCGCTTCTTTTAATAAATGTGGAAACCGGTGAAGATTATGGGTTCCAAAAATCAGGTCCACATGGGGATGCCGGGACTTTATCCGTTTTGCGGTACCCTCCTGTTGTGCCATACATCCGCAGACACCAATAATTAACTGAGGATTTTCCCGTTTCATCTTTTTCAGTTTTCCAATCATGCCAAATACTTTTTCTTCCGCTTTCTGCCGGATGGCACAGGTATTTAATATTAAAATGTCCGTCTCTTCCACCCCTGCTGCCTCTTGAAACCCCAGGTCTTCAAGAAAACCGGCCAGGATTTCTGAGTCATGGACATTCATCTGACACCCAAAGGTCTGGATATAAAACTTTCTTGAATCTCCTGACGCATCTGGACACTCCAGGGATTGTTCGGCTGCCCCTGATGCTGTATTTTTATGGGAGCTTATTCTTTTTTTGTTTATTTCTGTTTTATCCATAAAATTACCTCAAATAGTTTTGTTTCTCCAAAAAAATAAAAACAGGTTTGATACTAAGACTTATTTTACCATGACCGGGAAAAGGTCACAACATGTCTCCTTTTTTCATCAGATATTTTTCATCATGCTTTTCCTTTTCTGCTATTATTCCCTCTTTCTTTTTAACCTTCCTCAAAAATGACAACAATTCTCTATCTGCTTTCTCTACAAAGCCAGGAGAACCGTCCCCCTGGCTTCCCCTGGCTTCCCCCGGTTGTGTCCTTTTAGTGTAAAAAAAAAGACCAGCCCTGTTTGGCTGGTATAAGAAGGGGTGAGTCAAAAATATAAACTTTTACATTAATATGCATAGAGGTTTCCGTAAGGTCTGGAACCTTTGGGAACATATTTATGAAAATCTTTCAGGTCAATTTCTTCCATGGAATAGTCAAAATGCCTGCAGTATTTTTTAATTTTTGCCTCCAGCAGCCGGTAGTCCTCTTCCTCCAGGGGAACCTCTTTGACTTCTTTGCCAAATTTATAGTCAGGAACTTCTCCCCGGATATAAATTCTACCACCGTGCATTCCGGTGCCGCAAAAGCTGCCTATGGAATCTTCCGGTGAATAACTGATACCCAGGACAATAATTACTCCCCCGGCCATATATTCTCCTAAAAAATTTCCTGCAGAACCGCCGATAATTAACTTGGGAACCTGGTCTCCGAATTCTTTCATATGGATTCCAACCCGGTAACCAACTTCGGTTTTCACATAGATTTCTCCGCCCCGCATGGCATAGCCCATGATATCTCCTCCATGGCCGTGGATTACAATTTCTCCCCCGTTCATAGTGTTACCCACGCCATCCTGGGCATTACCGCTGACCACGATATGTGCACCATTCATAAAAGAGGCCAGGTCATTGCCGGGGACGCCATCGAGATATAAAGTGCAGCCCTGGTTTAAAGTTCCTCCAATATATCGCTGGCCCCGAACATTTTTAATGTGTATCTCTTTTTCCCGGGGAGCCTCTTCCTTAATCATGTCATTCAGTTCTTTATAGGATAATTTATGCGCATCCAAGACTTTCAACGGTTTCCCCTCCTCTCATGCGTTCTTTCCGGAGGGCTGCCGGGAGATCCAGCAGGCAAAAATCCGGGTTTAAAAGCCTTTCTTTGAAGGGAGTACAATCTATCCCTTCTTTAATCAGCCAGGTGAAAATTCCAGCCCGGTCTACCTCTCCCAGTTTAATAAAGCCCAAAAGCCGGTTGTCCCTGAATATCAGCTGCAAAAAATTTTCCGGCTCCTCCCGGGTCATTATTTCCTCATTTCCCTCCCTGGCTTCAAAAACTCCGGCTGTAATGATGGAAAACCCAAAGAAAGCAATAGAATTTAATGCAAATCCACCGGTGTCTTTAATTTTCAATCCGGCCATGTTCATTCCGGCTGTATGTCCCTGGCGATACGCACCGGGCCAGATGGGAATTACCCGGTTTTCCTCCATAAGGGAATCCCAACCTTCAGCAACATCGCCGGCAGCATAAATATTTTCCAGGTCTGTCTGCATGTAATGATTTACCTTCACTCCCCGGTTCCTGCTTACGGGTAGTTCTTCTACCAGTTCCAGTCGGGAACGCACGCCGGCCGCAACAATAATTAGGTCTGTTAAAACTCCCTGCCCGTCAGACATCACCACTCCCTGGAGATCCCCGCCCCAGGCAATTTCTTTTACAGACTTTCCTAAGATAAACCGGATGCCATGTTCCTCCATTTTACGCTGTACTATCCTGGCAGGAACTTCACTGAGAATGGAACCTAATATATGCGATCCCAGCTCAACCACGGTGACCGGAAGCCCCAAAAGGGATAAGGCTTCAGCGGCTTTCATACCCACCAGTCCGGCTCCAACAATCAGGGGTTGGGCAGCCTGATTTGCTTCAACCTTCTTCTGAATTTCCTTTACGTCATTTAAACTATTGAAAAAATGATAATTCTGCTTCTCAATCCCTTTTACAGGGGGTAAAAAGGGCCTGCTCCCGGCTGCCAGCAGCAGGCGGTCATATTCTATGTCCTGTCCTTCTTCCAGTTTTACGGATTTTTGCAGGGAATCAATTCGGGAAACCTTTTTTCCCGGGAGCAGCTTTACCCGGTTTGCTTCATAAAAGTCCGGATCCCGATAGTACATATCTTCTTCTCTTACCTTACCGGCCAGGTAATATGATATCAACGGCCGGGAATATGCCTGGTAGGGTTCTTCGGAAATGACCGTAATCGTTCCCTGGGAATCAACCTTACGGATTCCTTCTACTGCTCCTACGGAGGCTGCTGAATTACCGATAATTACGTATTTCATCTACTCCACGCCCCTTTCTTCATAAACTATGGCCCGGTTGGGACAATGGCTTACGCAGTATGGCTCCTCTTCCCCGCTGCACAGGTCACATTTTACTATCTTTTTATTATCTCCCTCTCCTCTTTTTATGGCACCAAAGGGGCAGACGGTAATACAGGTCCAGCAGCCCACACATTTATCTTCATTACACAGGACCTTACCCTCTTCATTTTTGCTCAATGCCCCGGTAATACATGCCTCCACACAGTTCGGTTGATCACAGTGCCTGCATTGAAAGGCGAAAGAAAGGGGACCGTTTTCCCATACTACAACTCTGGGGGAAGGCCGGTGGAGTTCTTTTTTATAAGCTTTCAAAATATCCCTGGTTTTGGAGTGGCCCACCACGCAAAATATTTCACACAATCGACATCCAACACAGTATTCTTCTCGGGCATAGATTCTCTTCATTGAAATCCCTCCTATTCCCCGGCAGCCTTAATGCCTAAAATATCTAACTCACGGCTGTTCAGGTCCACTCCCCGCAGCATGTGCCGGTTTCCCCTGAGGCTGTCTACAGCGTTAATGCCCATTCCACCTAGAATTTCTTTAATTTCGTGCTTCCAGCCTGTAACCAGGTTTACCAGGCGCTCTCTTCCGATTTCAGGATTTAACCGCTTAACCAGATGGGGCTGCTGTGTGGCAATTCCCCAGCTGCATTTACCCATATAGCACTTTCTGCATAGATGACAACCCATGGCCAGCAGAGCTGCAGTACCGATATAGACGGCATCTGCTCCCAGGGCCACGGCTTTTACTATATCCGCGCTGTTCCGGATGCTTCCGGCTGCCACCACGGAAACCTGGTTGCGTATTCCTTCATCCTTCAGGCGGTTATCTACCGCAGATATGGCAAATTCTATGGGAATCCCCACGTTATCCCGAATTCGAGTGGGGGCTGCTCCTGTGCCTCCCCTGAAACCATCTATGGTAATTATATCTGCACCGGCCCGGGCAATTCCCGAAGCAATGGCTGCCACATTATGAACTGCGGCAATTTTTACCGAAACCGGCTTCTCATAGTCAGATGCTTCTTTCAATGCAAAAATCAACTGTCTCAAATCTTCAATGGAATAAATGTCATGGTGAGGGGCCGGAGATATAGCATCGGTTCCCAGTGGAATCATCCGGGTAGCGGCAACTTCTTCCCTTACTTTTTCTCCCGGCAGGTGGCCGCCGATTCCCGGCTTGGCTCCCTGCCCAATTTTAATTTCAATCCCTGCACCTGTCTTTAGATATTCGCTGTTCACTCCAAAGCGTCCGGAAGCTACCTGGACAATCGTATTGTCCGCAAACTCATAGAGGCTTTGATGGAGCCCACCTTCTCCGGTGTTATAATATATTCCCAGATCATGGGCAGCCTCCGCCAGAACGCGGCAGGCATTGAGGCTGATGGAACCAAAAGACATGGCGGTGAACATCACCGGAGCAGATAATTCCAGCTGAGGAGCAATTTTTGTCTTTACGCTGCCGTCACAGCCGATTTCCAGTCTCTCCGGCTTGCTGCCCAGAAAGGTTTTCAGCTCCATGGGTTCCCGCAGCGGGTCAATGGAGGGGTTGGTAACCTGGCTGGCATTGAGAAGTATTTTGTCCCAATATACAGGCAGGGGTTTGGGATTACCCATTCCAGACAGCAGGATTCCCCCGGTTTCCGCCTGCTTTTGAAGCTGGCGGATGTCTATTTCCTTCCAGGCGCTGTTTTCCCTTAACTCCAGTGGATATTTCCGGATAATCAGAGCCCGGGTAGGACACAAGACCACACAGCGGTGACAGTTAACACAATTTTCCTCCCTGGCAAAAACCTTTTCCTCATCCCCATCAAAATAATGGACATCATAAGGACACTGAGTTACGCAGACTTTGCAATCTATGCACCGTTCCTTATCTCTATCCACTCTGTATTCCGGTGCTAGCATACTGAGACCCATGACTCCACCTCCTCCAATCTGCCAATTACCGGCTGGCCGGCCCGGGGAGTCCACACCCTTGAAGGGCAGGCACAAACTTCAATAATTGCCGCTTCTTCGCTGGCCACATACAGCATATCTCCCTGTTCTGCCGCTACCAGGGGCCTTAGCTTAATGCGGTCGTTAATGGCAACCATACCATTGGTGGATCCCAGGATAATGGAAAAGGGACCATTTAAAAGACCTTTCCCATAAACCATGCGAAGAGCCCGGGCAGTTTCTTTTTCTTTTTCAGGCATTCTTTCGATCTCCTCCCAGAAAGGCGGAGCCAATACCTGGCATGCAGCCTCCAGAGGCATCCGGTGACGTCGTAAAAGCAGGTCAAACAAGTATGTTGCTGCTTCGGTATCCGTCTGCAGAGAGCACTCATATCCAAATTCCTCCAGGTAACGGCGGTTGGTTCCATAGGAGGATATTTCTCCGTTATGGACCACAGACCAGTCCAGCAGTGTAAAGGGATGGGCCCCCCCCCACCATCCTGGAGTATTGGTAGGAAATCTCCCATGAGCTGTCCACAGGTAGCCTTTATAACTTTCCAGGTCATAAAATTCCCCGATTTCCTCTGGATAACCTACTCCTTTAAAAGCTCCCATGTTTTTTCCGCTGGAAGCAACATAAGCCCCCTGGAAACTACTGTTTATAAACATTACCTGCCTGACCATAAATTCATCAGGACTCATGCATACATCCTCACAGATTTCTGCCCGGGGTTTTATGAAATATCTGTAAATTATGGGAGCGTCTAATATGGTAGATACTTTTCTGGTAGGAATTTTCTCTCCTTTTTCCACCAGAAAATTCTCCTTTAAGTAAAGTTCTACCTCTCTCTGATTTTCTTCGGATTCAAAAAATACGTGAAGAGCATAAAAATCTTGATAATCGGGATAAATGCCGTAAGCGGCAAATCCTCCCCCCAGTCCGTTGGACCGGTCCCTCATTATACTGATGGATTGAATAATGGTTTCCCCTGTGAAAAGTTTCCCCTTCTTATTCATTATGCCGGATACGGCACAACCGGATGGAATTCTTACATCTCCTTCGATCGGTTTCCGGCCAAACCTTTTTCCAGAGCCCCACATTGCTCTCCCCTTCCTTTCTTTAGGCAAAAGGCGCCTTAAAAATTAACCAATTTTTAAGGCGCCTTTGCCTTTTCTTGATACAAAGCTGTATCGTATGATGTTTTCATAATTCAAAATCTAGTTTTGTTTTGTGAAACCATTATAATTTACATATTTATTTTTGTCAATAGAAACCAAACAAAAATTATAAAAATTTTATAGGCCAGACCTGGTGTCAAATTACGTAGGTTCCCTGAACCAACTTACCAGGAGAGCTGCTGCAGCTGCCCCCAAGAATAATTAAGGGCAGCCTTTGTCAATGCTGCCCTTAATGTTCTTTAAAGATTTTATGGAAAACTTTTTGATTTCCTTCAATTATTAATTATCCATTACTCCCTTACAATCTCCGCAGTACCCAAAATACATAATTTCCTCTTTTAAAATTTTATAACCTGTAGCCTGCTCCGCAGGCTCAATAATGTATTCCATATCAAAATTATCAATATCTTCCACTTTTCCGCAGTTCATACAGGCCACATGGGGGTGAGATTCAACCCTGGCATCATACCGGGAAACATCACCGGTTAGACACAATTCCTGAATTAAATTGGACCTCACAAAGAGTTCTACAGTTTTATATACTGTAGCTAAACTTATGGAGGGAAACTGTTTTTTTACCCTTTGATAAATAACTTCTACCCCTGGATGTTCCCTGGTGTCCCTTAATACATCTAAAATTGCTGCCCTCTGGGGTGTTACTTTGATGCCCTTTTCCCTCAACATTTTTTCCGAATGATACACTGTATGCTCCCCCTGCCTTAAGTTAATGTAAATAAATGAAAAGAAGTAAATATTTGATAAAAAACGGAAACTAATTAATAATGTTTTTCAGTTATATCAGTTAATATTATATACAAAAAGAATGCCCTTTTCAAGGACATTCTTTATTTATCGGTGTAAATATTAAATTTTTCCCTTCTTTTACAACGCTGTAAAGACCCTCCACCTCTATGGTACCCTCTCTGCAAAGATTGCTGAATGCTCTCAGTGCTTCTTCATCCATCCGGGCTGCCAGCCCACAGTTGGAACTTACCTGCCTGGGAACCGGAATCAACTTAACTTTTATATTGTCCTGTTTCAGTGTTTTTTCACATTTCAACGCATAATTTGTGGAATAAAAAGTAGCAACATAGTATTCATCCATAAAATCACCTGTTCCTTCTTAATATATGCTATTTACAAACAATCTGAACAATATTAATAATCAGGTAAGAAAACGGCAGGGATGATTTGTGGAATATGAATATGTAATCATTTATAATAAGTAATTCCTTTTTTCTCTGTCTCATTTTATCAAACTCTAATTTAAACATCACCATATATTATATCATAAAACAGGGCCTCACCTTCATTTTTCCCTCACAAAGTATGGTTATAGTGAGGTTTAATATTCAGGTGAGGCCTGAAGCGACCGCGTATAATCTTAGTCCAAATTGGACTTTTTGAATTTTTTACTCATGGTGCTATATTTATTTTGTATTCTCCATTTACTTCATCCACCGTTACTTTGTACCCCTGCTTTGTGGCAAGTCGGGATACATTTTCTTTGGCCACTGGAGAATCCACCAGAACCAGCATTCCACCGGAAAGAGAGTTCATGGCTTTCCGTGTCAATACCACAGGCTCCGGACACAATTTCCCCCTGGCATCAATGGTTACAATTTCATCTGACATAGTACCTCTCCTTTATACGTTAATCTTTAACTTGTCATTACCGCTTGTTTTACCCGATTATTTTTGTACCCCGGAAGGAACCTCTTTTGAAGCTCCGGAAGGTACAGAGACCGTGGAATTACTTACTGCAATGACTACCAGGGCAATCAGGGCTACAACTACGGCAATTTTACCGTTTACAGGTACACCGGCAGGGCTGGCTGCCAATCCAAAATTATGCATAAAAGCCGCTCCGGTTAGCATCCCTAAAAATGTCAAGCCGGCATCTGTATCCCCCTCACCGCTCATAATAACCTGCCTTATGGGACAACCGCCCAACAGCACTGAACCAAAACCAACTACCAGCATTCCTGTGAAATTCCAGACTCCTTCCGTATGAGCAATGGGCTGGTCTGCAAAGCCTAGATTGAAATAACCAAAGGCAAGATTGCTGACCAGGGCTACCACGAATAAAGCCAGAGTACCATACAAAAGGTGAAGGTCCTTAATTAAAAATGTATCCCGAATTCCTCCCCCCATACAGAGGCGGCTCCGCTGTACCAAAACGCCTACCACTAACCCGGCCAACAGTGAAGCCAGTATTGGGGCATAAAGTGAACCCGGTCCTGATTCACTGAAAAATATAAAGGCCGGCCTGATAATCACCAGCAGCAGAAGGCCCAGAGCAAATAATGGAATTACATATCCGCTGGAAGACCCCAGGGGATAGTTTCGCCCCAGGGAAAACCCCCTGTGCAGGAATATAATACCAGCATATACACCGACTATAAACCCACCCAGCCCTACCAGTGCATTTAAATCGCCGGCAGCCAATCTAAGAACCATTCTTAAAGGACAGCCTAAAAAAATTAAAGCTCCAACTAGAACAATAAATCCCAAAATAAATCGAAGCAGAGGAGAAGAGCCACCACGAGCTCTAAATTCTCCAGCCACTAAAGCAATAATAAAAGATCCTAATATAAAACCGGAAATTTCGGGACGAATATACTGCACTACTTCAGCCCGGTGTAACCCCAGCCCACCGGCAATGTCCCGAATAAAACAAGCCACACAAATACCGTAGTTGGGAGCGTTCCCCAGGAATACCAGAAAAACTCCAAGAAAACCCATTATTGCACCGGTGATAATAACTAACCTGTTTTCATTCATACCTCTGTATCCCCCCTCAAAAAAATTAAAAATTTATTTAAAATGTACTTACAAAAAAGAACCTAGAGTTTCACCTCCTCCCGGGACAGTTCCCGCACCGCCTGGAGAAGTGTATCAACCTGGGATGGGGTATTCAAGTAGCTCAGGCTGACTCTGACCGTCCCTTCAGGGAAGGTTCCCATACTTTGATGGGCCCAGGGGGAACAGTGAAGTCCTACCCGGGTCATAATATCATACCTTTCATCCAAAAATTCACCCACCGTGGAGGGTGTCAACCCCTTCATTACGAAGGATACCAGGGGCATTCGGTTCTCCGCTTTTTCTTCTCCCACAATAAAAACTCCGGGTATGCTGCTTAAACCCTGTACTACCTGGTTGGTCAATTCGATTTCTTTTTTTCTGATGGTAGGGAGCCCTTCCCGGAGAATATAATTTCCCCCTGCACCCAACCCTGCTAAGCCCATGGCATTTGGTGTCCCGCTTTCTAGAGTATCAGGCATGAAGTCCGGCTGCCTGTCTTCCTCAGATTTGCTTCCTGTACCGCCCCGGTATATTGATTCCAGGCGTAATCCCGGGTCTACATACAGTCCCCCGGTTCCCTGGGGGCCAAACAATCCTTTATGACCGGTAAAGGCTAAAAGGTGAATCCCGGCTTTTTGGACATCAACGGGATAAGCCCCCGCAGTTTGGGCTGCATCTACCATAAAACAGATACCATGCTTTCTGGCGATTTTCCCGATCTCTTCCAGAGGGAAAACGGTGCCTACCACGTTGGAACCGTGCACAACAGCGATAAGCCTTGTATTTTTTCTTATACTCTTTTCCAGCTGTTCCAAATCCAGCTGAAATGTTGGAGCCGGACAATCTATTCTGGTGAGTTCTACTCCCTTTTCCTCCAGGTAACGCAGAGGCCTGGCCATAGAATTGTGTTCCATGGTACTGGTTATTACATGGTCTCCCGGCTTTAGAAGACCTGAAAGGGCTATATTGATGGCCATGGTAGCATTTAAGGTAAATACTATTTGTAACGGGTCTTCAATATGAAACAGCCGGGCTAAAACATCCCGGGTATCATATACAATCTCTCCTGATTTCAGTGAAAGCCGGTGACCGGACCTGCCGGGATTGCCTCCAACCTCCTGAAAAAAATAATTCATGGCAGACAAAACTTCCTGAGGTTTTGGATAGGAAGTAGCTGCATTATCCATATAAATTACCATGTTCTCCCCTCCTCCGAATATCAGCGGCATTTACATTGTATTGAAGCCTCTATTAAAATATTTAAAGAAGTTACGTAAACAAAAAAACCCTCTGCAAATATTATAACGTAAATCAATGAATTTTTCCTTAATTTTTTCATACTTGTCATTACTCTTTGTTATTTCATGAACTGCCTGTGCAAATATTTAGTTATACTTGAACAGAAAAAACCGGGCTGCCCCTAAAAATTCAACCTTTCCATTTCTTCCACAAAATACTAACTTCCCATAAAATTTTTCCAGTTTCAAAAAGTATTCTTAAATAAATGCCCGTAATTGTTAAGTTTTCTTTACTTTTAGCTAACGCTTCCCCCTGCTTTTTTTACCCACTATTTACCATAAAGGAGAATTTATTATATCCCTTGCGGTGCTATTACTATATATAGTTTAACTTCCCTAATCTACCGCTAAAAGACATTTCTTCTTTTTGGTTTCCTATTTTTCCACATGTTATAATGATTTTCACACCCCACTTAACATAATGCTTTGTGAAGGAGGAGTTCATTATTAAACGTTTAGCTGCTTTGCTTATTATCTTGATATTGATTATGGTATCGATTTCTGCCGGTGCTGCATCCTATCGTGTGGTTCCGGGGGATACTCTGTGGAACATCTCTCAAAGGTACAATGTGACAGTTGACCAGTTAAAAAATGCGAATAACCTTACTTCCAATCTAATTCTAGTTGGACAAGCCCTCAACATACCTGGAGGTACAGTAAACCTTTCTATCCACAGGGTACAGCCCGGGGATACTTTATGGAAAATATCTCAACGATACGGAACCAGCGTGCCCGCTGTTATGAGCCTAAATAATTTAACATCCACCATGATTTATCCCGGCCAGGTGCTGAATATACCTTCCGCCGGATCACAGGCTCCTTCCAGCAACCAAAATTCCGGGTCCAATACCCTTACCCGGCAGGGAGTGGTATATACGGTTAGAGGTGGAGATACTCTCTCCCGTCTGGCCAGCCGTTTTAACACCACTGTACAGGCTATTATGCAAACGAACCGGCTGAATTCACAGCTTCTCATGGTGGGCCAGATATTAGTTATTCCTCAAAACTCCCGGTCTCCGGTGGACATGCAGATTCCATCCCGCCAGAGAATCGGCAGTTTCGGCGAATACCTGGAATGGCCTTACGCCAGTATGCTGTTTAATGTAGGTGCTGTTGCTACCATTACAGATGTTGCCACCGGGCTGAGTTTCAGGGTGAAAAGGTTGGGTGGAGGAAATCACGCAGATGCGGAGCCCCTTACCTCCCAGGACACCGCAATCATGAGACGAATCTATGGGGGAAGCTGGAGCTGGAGGCAGCGGGCTATTATTGTAAACGTTGGAGGACGGCAAATCGCAGCTTCAATGAACGGTATGCCTCACAGCATACAAACAATTTTTAATAATAATTTTAATGGCCACTTCTGCATCCACTTTTTAAACAGCAGAACTCATAACACCAATAGTGTATGTCCCAATCACCAGGCCATGGTCAGAAGAGCCGCCGGAATGTGATAGTTACTTACAATATGCAAACTTATAAATTTACGGCTGTTTCATCAAAATTACATATGAATTATATCCAAAGAAAAAACAGACGGGATTAGAACTCGTCTGTTTTTTACTTTATATTATAAAATCTGAGATCTTTGAGATACTGCATTTTCCCACTATTAGATGGCCTATAATTCATCATTTAAAGTTCATTCATTATTATTACTATCCGCTACCTCATCTTTCCCCCCGACCCAGCGGTCCATCACCAGACAGGCGGTTAAATCACCGGTTACGTTAATAGCGGTTCGGCTCATATCCAAAATCCTGTCCACGCCAATAATTAAAGCAATCCCGCTGGCAGGTATTCCTACACTGGCCAACACCGTGGAAAGAATCACTATGCCTACTCCAGGAGTAGCAGGAGAACCGATAGATGCTCCTACGGTCATGACTATAACCAACAGCAAAGAAGCTGCGCTCAAATTCACATCAAAGACCTGGGCCAAAAAAACCGCAGCTACTCCCTGGTACAGAGCAGTTCCATTCATATTTACCGTGGCTCCCAGGGGAATTAAGAACTGGGCAATGGATGACCTTACGTTCAGCTTCTCCTCAGCAATTTTAATGGAAAGAGGCATCACAGCCGCGGAGCTGGAGGTGGAAAAAGCTAACAGCTGGACCTCTCTGATGTCCTCTAAAAAACTCCAGGGAGACCTGCCGGATACCAGGAGCACAATCACCAGGTAGACCACCATAAGAAGCAGCAGCCCCCCCAGCACTGTCCCTACATACACAGCCATACCCAGCAGGGCACCCAGCCCTGTGTTCATGGTAGTCTGGGCCAAAAGCCCGAATACCGCGAAGGGAGCCAACAGCATGGCCCACTGCACAACGGTCATGGACACCTCCTGTATCGAACTTAACAGATCCAGAAGCGGCCTGGATTGTTTTGCCGACAGCGAAATTAAAGCCAGCCCAATGATAAGAGCGAATAACACTACCTGCAGCATCTGCTTTTCCACCATGGCGCTTAAAGGATTTTGAGGAAGGATGTCTGCAATAATGTCCGGAACCTGGGTAAACCCTGGGGCTTCCATCTCTTCTGTTTCCTCGGGAAGTTCAACAGGTTCTGCCACCGCTTCCAGGGCGGTACCGTCGATATAGTTCCCCGGCTGAATTAACAGTGCGGCGCCAAGTCCGATAATAATGGCCAGTATTGTTGTGGCAACAAAGAAGAAAACCAGTTTAGACCCCATGCTTTTCAGCTGTTCCATATCCTCCGTGGAAGCCAGGCCTGTTATTACCGAAGCAAAAACCAGGGGCACTACAATCATCTGAATTAACCCCAAAAAGATTTGACCCGGCAGAGCCAACCAGCTTCCAATCACTAAAGCGGTATCTCTTTCCACCAAACCGGTGGAAGGGCCCAACAGGATACCAACTGCGATTCCAAGGAACATGGCAATTAAAATCTTTAACCACAGCCGCCCCTTTGTCAGCCGCTGAAGGTATTTTGTCAGGTCTTTTAAGGGCTTGGGTTTTAATATTCCCAGCGGTTCTAGCACTTATCAACACCTCCTTTCAATTCATTTCCCTGTTTCATAAGCTCTTCTCGGTCTTCCTGCTCCATATCTGCAGGAAATAAACCCTTTTGTGTTCTTAAATGGTCTATTTTTTCCAAAGGCTTTTCCAGCTGCCGGCGGCGGGTGGTGGCTAAAGTTTCATAGTCCCTCTGCAGGTCGCTAATTTTTTTTCCCAACCCATCCAATTTTTTGTGAAACTCAACCCACTGCTTTTTAAAGGTACCGAACAGGGACAGGATTTCATTGGAAGTCTCTTCTAAGGCAAAATTGTCCACAGCCTGACGGATTACTGCCAGGACAGCAAACAAGGTTACCGGTGAACAAATAATAACCCGATGATGTAAAGCAAAGTCAAGGATAGAACCGTCCTGTTCATGAATAAAACTGTAAATCTGGTCGTTGGGAATAAATAACAGCACGTAGTCAACCGTATTTTGTTCTGGATTTATGTATTCCCGGGTTGTGATTTCCTTAATTCGTGCCTTTACATCTCTTATAAATTCATTTCTGTACTTGTTTTTCTCCTGCTCCGATTGGGTTTCCAGGAAACGAACATAATTGTCTAAAGGAAATTTTACATCCATGTTAAGTTTCAGATTTCGGGGAAGTAAAAATGTGAAGTCCGGCCTGGTGCCTGAACTCTGGATATTCTTTTGTCTTACGTAGTTTACGTTTTCCATAAAGCCTGCAGCTTTCAGTATGTCCTCAGCCATTCTTTCTCCCCACTGACCCCGGACCCTGGAACTGGAGAGCACTTCCTTAATCATTCCTGTTGTCTGCAGCAGTGCAGCGGTCTGTTCACCCGCGTTTTTCAGATGAGTAGAAAGTTCTCCAAATTTTTTTTCCCGGTCCTGTTCCAGGCTCCTGACCAGCCGGACTACATTTTCAATTTCGGAATTCATTCGCTGCAGCTGTTGGTCAATCAACTGTTTTCTTCCCTCTATTTCCCTTACGCTAACTTCCCGTTCTGATTCCAGGCGAGTTTTCGCCAGTTTTAAAAACTCTTCCGTGGACCTGGAAAGAGCATCAAAAGCCAGGCTGCCAAAGCTGGATTTAACATTTTCCAGGACCGCTTCCATCTTTTCCTGCTGCCTTGTTTCATTTTGTTTATAAAGTTCCTCTGCAATTTCCCGAGAGGCTTTCAGCTGATTCAATTTTAACAAATAAGCTGCTGCAAACCCCAAAACGAAGCCTGCCCCCAGGGCTGCAGCTGTCAAAGGCCAGTCCATGCTGCTTTCACTCCTCTATAAAATGTTCCGCTTTAACTGCCTGGGTCATGGCTTCATATCCATAAATACTGGGATGAACACCATCCACATGATAATCATCCTGAATCCCCCCGGTTTCAGGATCCAGTATTGATCTGTAGAAATCAATGATTTGAATTCCCTTTTCTTCAGCAAAAAGGCTCATTTGTTCCCGGTACTGGATAAGTATGTTTTCAAAGGGTTTTTCATTAACTGGTGTAGGCAGCCCGATTACAGGGATAATTCCCGATTCCTCTGCATGGGAACACATTTTTCTGATGTTTTCACCAACAGTGCCGGGTGAGATCTTCCAGAAAGCATCGTTCACTCCCCCCATGATAATCACATGAGTTGGGTTGAAGTACGGCACACATTCAAAAAAACGGTACAGCATGAATGAGGTGGTATCACCGCAGGATCCCTGGTTAATCATGTTAATATTTAAAAGGTCTCCGGCTATGGCAACCCAGGAATGTTCGGGGGTATATGGAAAGCCATAAGTTATGGAATCACCCAGGGCAACCACCTTGACTCTTTTTGCTGACATAAATGCAACCTCCAAAATTATGTGTTTTCCTTACTAATTTTTTCTTATCTTATATTTTAACATAAGTCTAAAACAAATAGGAATTATGTTTTGGCTTTGCCGATAGCTCTGGCTTTTACTGCTTCCTGGAATCAAGTTTACAATTCCCAACAATAACTTATAATTCATAAGAAACCAGAGATAATAATAGCATGGTAAACAATTTTCTTAAGGAAAACAAAATAGATGGAGGATGAAAGCGGGTAAACAACCATCGTAGAGATTTCTTAAGGGGGAATTTAATGAGTTTTTCACAAAAAGAACTGGAGCTGCTCAAAAAAAGCCTGGTTTTTATCCAGGTGGATATTAAGAAATATTCAAAATACCGGGAGGAAACTGCGACCCCCGAAATTGAGAAAGCCCTTCACCAGGTAATTACAGCTAAAAAAGACCACGTGAGCCTGATAAAAACAATATTAAACAGAAACTCTAAAGGAGAGGGTTAAATGAACGACACTGACCGGGTCATAGACTGCCTGACAGATGAAATATTTACTGCCCTTTTTTACAGCAGTAATGCTGCAGATTGTTTAACCCCGGAAATAAGAAACATATTTTTAAAACTTTGGAAAGACAGTCAGGACCATATATTACTGCTTAAGTCTCTTTTACCCGAGGAATTTAAATATCTATAGCCGAAAGCAAAATCATATGAAAATATGTAAGGAAACTATTTAACCGGCATCTTCCAACTCTTCCTCATCTATACCTGTTTCTTCCTCAACCGCGTTATTTTCTTCCTCTCTGTTATTTTCCGGCTTGTAAACCGCTTCATCCTGCTTTTTTGGACCTACATGATAGATGGCGGGTACCGACCGGTAATAATCTCTGGACAGCCTTTCCCGATGTAACTCTTCTTCCTCTACGTAGATGATTCTCCAAGCCGTAACCCGGTAGCCTGGAGAGCCGGACTGTATCAGCTTTTTCTCACCTGGCTTCAATTCTTTGTTGACCTCGGTTTTTACCTCCGGTTCAATCTTGACAATATCAGTGGTTACAATTTCAACCCTTTCCTCCGGTACAGGGTCTCCAAAAAACCTGATAATCACTTTATTTCCCTCCACAACGGAGGAAATTAAAACATGATGGGTACGGGTATTTTTAAACTTCAGGTCAAGATAGCCATAAGCTATGGTGGCATCCCTTCCCAGAGGCAGGTAACCCACAGCCCTGCCGTGATTGGAACGTTCAATGATTTCCATGTTGCTGATAAGTGCTGCATTATAGAGTGTGGAAGATACCTGACAAATCCCACCACCAATACCTTGAACAAACTGGCCATCCACAATAATGGGTGCTTCTTTAAAACCTCTTTCTGCCGTGGCTCTGCCGACCACATCATTAAATGAAAATGTTTCGTTGGGAGCCAAAATTGTCAGGTGAATAAAACCGCTGGCCAGTTTAATATTGTGGTTTCGATTGGGATCATTTTGGCTGAATTCTGTATGAAATTTTGTCAGCATATCTCTTATTCCTGTATCCTGCAGGTCTTCAGTAGTAACATCAGGCTCAACCTCTCTTACGATTACAGGAAATACTAGAGGTGATTCTACCTCAGTCAGCAGTGCCAGGGATTGATAAAAAGTGCCCTTACTTTTCCCCTGGTCCAGTTTGATTCCATTCCTTCCCGGTATTATTGATATCTCATCCCCCTGCACATTGAAATCTGCATCCACCGGTTCCACCTTAATTTCCTGGGATAATTCATTTAAAAGATCACTTATTTTGTTATCATTAATTTGAAAAGAGAGTGAAATATCTTTTCCTTCCCGGAATACCAGCACGCGCTCCCATATATTTTCTTTTATGTTTCCTTTTCTTCCAATTGACAATGCTTTCTCAGACAGGGATTCCAAATCCAGCCTTATTCCCAACTCTTCCAGGCTGTACTGCTTTTCACCCTCTGAAAATTTAAATAGCACTCTGGTGTCTTCCAGGTGCAGGCCCCTTAAGGTTTGTTGAATTTCTTCAGAACTTAAAAAACTAACATCCTGCTGGCCGATGGTTACCCCTGGATATGTTTTATTTAAAAAAAACAAGACATCAGCCAACCCTGCCAGGATGACTAACAAAACTATAATGCCTGTTATCAACAAATATTTTTTACTCATTAAAGGTCTTCCAATCTCATTTTGTTATGAAATAGAGGACTCGTTTTATATTTATATTTTATTTCAATTTAAATATAATATATTTTATTTTTTTTTAATGTTCCTTTGTATAATTTTTTCGTTTTCGGCAAAAATAAAAATGAGCTTCACAACAAAGAAAGTTCCTTGTAAGCTGCTCTTACAAGAACCAAACAAATTGTTGTGGAGCTCTTTACTTTTATAATATTAAATTATTTTAAGTCAAAAAAAGAAGACAAAGGGGAACAAATACTCACCTCTT
>SKNC01000113.1 GCA_007120745.1 Bacillota bacterium | reverse complement strand
GTCATTTCATCTTCCAGCACTTCCTCCAGGGCACCTTCCATGTCTTCTTCCATGTCTTCTTCCTCCACCGGAACATCGATGATTTCCGCCAGGTTTTTCAACGTTCTTTCCAGCTCCTCCTGAATTCTTCCATAACCGGACCAGTCTCCCTGAACCAGAGCTTCTCTGGCTTCAGACATCAGGCGGTTGGCCTGGACAATTAGCTCTTCCATGGTTCCGGTTTCATCTTCTTCCTCCGGGGCATCGGGAGCCTCCCCAAAGATTCGGTCCAGGGCCTTCTGCAGGGTTTCCTCCATAACCAGGTTCTCTCCATAAAGGACAATTACCCTGGCCAGTTCCGGATACTGTCCCTGTTCTGCCTGCAGGAATATTGGTTCCACGTAAAGGAGCGAATGGTTTATGGGAAGCACCAGCAGGTTGCCCCGGATCACCCTTGAACCCCTCTGGTCCCACAGGGTCAGCTGGGCAGATATTTCCGTGCTTTGGTCGATTCTCGCCTCCACCTGCCGGGGTCCCAGGACGGTCTGCTCCCTGGGGAATCGGAAAACCAGTCTTTCTCCATAATGTTCCAGGTCACAGCGAGCAGCCATCCAGGCAATCATGTTATCTCTTCGAACAGGATTAAAGGGGAGCATCAGCACAAATTCAGGCTCCTCTTCTCCCGGAAGCTGAAGGATGGTGTAGTAAGGTTCCACCGGTATCTGCTGACCATCATAGTTTTCTATGGGAATGGTCCACTGGTCCTCTTTGTTGTAGAATACCCTGGGGTCCTCCATATGGTACAGGGAATATACCTGGCTCTGCAGGTCAAAAAGATCTACAGGATATCGGAAATGGCTGAAAAGTTCCGCAGGCACCTGTTCCATGGGTTTAAAGAGATCCGGAAAAATGCTGCTGTATGCTTGAATTATGGGATCCGTATCATCCACCACGTAGTAATCCACCATGCCGTTGTAGACATCTATTACGATTTTTACGGAATTTCGAATATAATTTATACCCCTGAAAGGCTGTGCGTAGGGAAACCTGTTGGAGGTGGTATAAGCGTCAAAAATCCAGAACAGCCTGCCCTGGGATACCACCAGGTAGGGGTCCTGGTCGTACTGAAGGAAAGGGGCTATTTTCCGAACTCTTTCATGGATATTTCGGTCGAACAGCACCCGGCTTTCATTGGTAATGTCATTAGAAAGGAGAATGCGGTAATCACTGAAGCGCAGGGAGAAAAGTATCTTTCGCAGGAAAGAGTTAATGGTAACTCCCCCGTCCCCTTCATACATGGTGTACGCGTTGGTTGTACCCATGGGATAGTCAAATTCTTCGGTCAGGGTATTGACAAATACATACTGGTCAGTTTTTTCGCCAAAATAGATTTCCGGTCTTTGAATGTCCAGGTCTGTCTCAGTGACGGGAGGAATGTTCCTTACAAGAAACCGCGGCAGTCCGTCGGAAGTCACCTCATTGACCGGACTCATGGTAAATCCATATCCATGGGTATATTTTAACCTTTGGTTTACCCAGGTCTGTGCCCCTTCCGGCAGTTCATTTTGGTCCAATTCCCGGGCAGAGAGCATTACCTGGCGGTACGTTCCGTCCAGGGTGTAGCGGTCAATGTCCACATCATGGAACGTATAGTAAGGCCTGATTCCCTGCAGCTGATTGTAGGTGGTCTTGATGGGACGGTAGTCCCAAAGCCGGATGTTTTGGAAGGTCCCCCGGTTGGTTTCCAGGACATTGGGGTCCACCTGGTCAGTGATAGAATATGTTTCCGTTTGTATATCCTCCAGGTCATAGGCGGTCCGGGTAAAACTTATATTGTGTTCCAGGTAGGGGGTTTCCAGGGCCAGTTCATTGGGGTCTACCCGGAAATTTTGTACCGCTGCAGGGTATAGGGACCCCAGCAGCAGGGAAGCGATCAATAAAGCTCCCACCGACAAGGGAAGGCTTCGGGTATCCGGCTTAAAGGATTTTACCAAAAGAAATATACCCAGAACCAGGGCTAAAATCGTTAGGATTCTCAGCACAGGAATCTGCACGGTAACATCGGTGTACCCGGCTCCAAAGGCTGCACCCCGATCGGAAAAAAGAAGTTCATATATTTTTAGACGATAATCCCAGGCTTTGATGATAAAGAGCAGGGCGGCCAGTATGGTGAGATGACGTTTCCCCTCCAGGTAGTTCCACCATCGTTCATAGGAGCTTTCCGGGGACATGCTGATAGCAAAATACAGCCCTCCCATCAGGAGAAGGGACAGCACCACCAGGGTGGTCAGATAGTCTTTGATAAAGAGGTAAAAGGGAAGTACAAACACGTAAAAGCTTACGTCCCGGTTTAATATAGGGTCGGCCAGACCAAAATCTGAACGATTAAAGTATTTTAACAGGGTAAGCCATTGGTCTCCCGGGACAGCTGAGAAAAGAAAGGCCAAAATGGCACTGGCCCCCAGGGACAGAAGGGTATAGTTTCTGGGGGTTAAAAGATTTCCAAAACGGCTGCTGAAAAGTTTATGTCTGAGCATCAGGTTGGGCGGGTTTAAGACGGTATTTCGGGCCAGCCTCAGGTTGATGAATAGAACTGCAAAAATTCCCAGGAAATACAGGGCCCGTACTCCGATCTGACTGTATAGGACGGTGGTAAAGACAGAGCCGTATTCCAGGTTCTGAAACCATAGCCAGTCCAGGTAATAGCGGTTAACTATATTTATAATAATATAAAGAGCAGCCAGGGCAAATAATGCGAGATATCTGCGATTCATTTTATTCTCCTTTCTTTACTATGAGGTTTTTGTTATAAATTGTGTTCTTGAAAACCTGCGGCTTTAGCTGCAGGAAAATGAGGTATCGTCCAAAGAACGAAAGTTAATCTTTACTTCAAGTTTATTATTCTAGGAAATATGAGTATTCCCTTTTTTTATTTTGTGGGTGCCCTGCCCCCTTGCAGAATGGGCCCGTAATGTTTGACAAGGTTATTTAATCGTGAGATAATGGATGAAAGTTTTCAGACTATTAACGGCAGCTTTTGCTAAAGTGCCGTTATGCTGTAAAGGGGTTTTTTGCAAAAGGGGGTTTTCAAACATGGAGGAGAATACAATCAAATTGTTAAATCGATTATCAGAGCTGAAGAATGAAAGAAATGCGGTTATTCTGGCTCATAATTATCAAATAGATGAAATTCAAGATTGTGCGGATTATGTGGGGGACTCTTTTGAACTGAGCAAAATTGCTTCGGAAACGGAAGCACAGGTAATTGTGTTCTGCGGCGTTCACTTCATGGCGGAGAGCGCCAAAATTCTGGCACCCGAAAAAACGGTGCTGCTGCCGGATATTATGGCAGGCTGTCCCCTGGCGGATATGGCAGCACCCCAAAAAGTCAGAGAAATGAAGAAGAAACATCCCCGGGCCGCAGTGGCCTGCTATATTAATACCACTGCTGCAGTGAAAGCGGAGTGTGATGTCTGTGTAACCTCTGCCAATGCTGAGAAGGTGATTAACAATTATCCCGCTGATGAGTTTATCTTTTTACCGGACCAGAACCTGGGCAGTTATATTGCGGGAAAAACCCATAAGAAAATCATTCTCTGGGAGGGGTACTGTATTACCCACCACCGGGTTACGGCGGAAGATGCCAGAAAGGCCCGGGAGGCTCTGCCCAACACATTCATGATGGTTCATCCCGAATGTCAACCCGAAGTGGTGGAGATGGCGGATGCAGCCCTGGGAACCGGAGGCATGCTCCGCTGCGCCCGGGAATCCCAGGAAACCAGGTTTATCGTGGGGACTGAACTGGGATTAATTTACCGGCTGAAAAAAGAAAATCCCAATAAAGATTTTTATCTGCTTTCCACCAACATGATTTGTCCCAACATGAAGTTTACAAACTTACAGAAGGTAGTCAGATCACTGGAAGAAATGTCGCCGCAAATTGAAGTTCCGGAGGACATTCGCATAAAAGCGAAAACATGTCTGGACCGCATGCTGCAGTATTCATAAAGATTATACGCCTTTCCCGGCTCCAACCGGGAAGGCTTATTTATTTTACGTTTTTTCTATGATGATGAGGTGTTTGTTTATGCTTTCACGATACCTGGTTGATTTTAATCTTTCTCAACTGGAAACTTATACCAGTGATTTTTTGATTATTGGTGGAGGAGTGGCCGGGTTGTTTACAGCATTAAAAGCTTCGTCTCTGGGGGAAGTTACGTTGATAACCAAGCTTTCTTTGGAGGAATGTAATACTTCCTATGCTCAAGGGGGGATTGCCTCTGTGATGGCTGAGGATGACAGCACTCTTCTTCATGTGGAAGATACCCTGGAAGCCGGAGCCGGGATATGCAATCCGCAGACAGTGCAAATACTGGCGGAGGAGGGTCCTGACAGGGTCAGGGAACTGATTGAAATGGGCGTAATATTTGACCGTACCAATCAGCATTATGCCCTGGGCAGGGAAGGGGCTCATTCCCGGAACCGGATTCTCCATGTGGGAGACTGTACCGGCAGGGCCATTCAGAACGTATTGATGGACTCTGTGAAATCCTGCGGAAATATTGATACCCGGGAAAATCTTTTTGTGATTGACCTGCTTACCGACCAGGATCGCTGTGTGGGGGCCATCGTTTTAAACCAGGACAACAGGCAGATTCAGGCCTACCTGGCCAATGCTGTGGTGCTGGCTACCGGTGGGATGGGTCAGCTGTTTAAACGAAGCACCAATTCAGAGGTTGCCACCGGTGACGGGACAGCCATGGCGTACCGGGCAGGGGCAGAAGTGATGGACCTGGAGTTTTTCCAGTTTCATCCTACGGTTTTTTATCCTATCCAGGGGAAATCCTTTTTAATTTCTGAAGCCGTTCGCGGTGCCGGGGGAATTCTTCGCAATGAAGATGAAGAACAGTTTATGATTCATTACCATCCCCTGGCGGACCTGGGACCCCGGGATGTGGTTACCCGGGCGATTATTAGTGTTATGAAAAAGACAAAGACAAACAATATATACCTGGATTTAAGGCACATGGGGAAAGATTTTATTAAGAGGCGCTTTCCAAACATATACTGTACTCTTAAAGACTATAATATTGATATAACGAAGGATTTAATACCGGTAGTTCCGGCGGCTCATTACACCATGGGTGGAGTGAAAACCGATGTTTTTGGTGAAACCAGTATTAAAGGATTGTATGCTGCAGGTGAAGCAGCCTGTAACGGGGTGAACGGAGCCAATCGTTTGGCCAGCAATTCTCTGCTGGAGGGCCTGGTGTTTGGAGATCGGGTGGTTAGAAAAGTGAAGAGTGAGATGAAAGAGTCGCCTGTTCATTCCTCTTCTCTGCAGCTTCAGTTCCAGGAAGCCCACAATTCAAAGGATGTTGTAGAAATTTCAGGCGTCAGGGATACCCTGAGAAAGCTAATGTTCAACAGGGTGGGTATCATTCGTTCTAAAGAATCCCTGGAATCAGCCTTACAGTATATCAGCCGGCAGGAGGAGGAGATTTTAAAATGTACTGCCGGGAATAAAGAAAGCTTTGAACTGAAGAATTTGCTGACAGTAGCGGGGTTGACCGCAAAGGCCGCATTGATGAGGCAGGAAAGCAGAGGCGGTCATTTCAGACAGGATTTCCCTGCTCAAAATAAAAGCTGGCAGGGCCATTTAGTTTTTTCACTATCCAGTGAAAGGAAGGAGGAAGTGAAGTGGATCGGAACCACGTGGTAAGAGAAATTGTTATAAAGGCATTAAAAGAGGATATAGGAAAAGGGGATATTACCACCGAAAGTATTTTTACCCAGCATCATGTGAGCAGGGGGCAGGTGATTGCTAAAGAGAAGGGAATTGTGGCCGGACTGGATGTGGCCAGGATGGTCTTCAGCCTGGTTGACCCCGGGGTAAAGCTGATTACTAAACTGCCTGATGGCGAAGAAGTTAAGGGAGCTCCCAAGATTATTGCAGAGGTGGAGGGGCCGACCCGAGGAATTCTGCAGGGGGAAAGGGTAGCTCTGAATTTCATACAGAGACTTTCGGGAATTGCTACCCGCACCAGAAGGTACGTGGAGGCGGTGAAAGATTATCCGGTAAAGATTACGGATACCCGAAAAACTACTCCGGGATTGAGAATCCTGGAAAAGTATGCAGTAACTGTAGGGGGTGGCGTAAACCATCGATTCGGCCTGTATGATACGCCAATGATTAAAGACAATCATATTACTGCAGCGGGTGGCATTGGGGAGGCTGTAAGAAAAGTGAGGGAAAAGGCTCCCTTTACTGTGAAAATTGAAGTGGAGGTCAGTACCCTGGAACAGGTGCACGAGGCCCTGGCGGAGAAGGTGGATATTATTATGCTGGATAATATGTCCCTGGAGATGATTAAGGAAGCAGTGAACATAGTCAACGGGCAGGCCCTGGTTGAAGCTTCCGGAGGGATTACCTTAAAGAACATTAAAGATATTGCAGCTGCTGGAGTAAATTATATTTCCGTAGGGGAGCTTACCCATAACATTAAGGCCCTGGATGTAAGCATGGAATTATAGGCTTTTTTTTTAAAAAAAATATTTTTAAAAATAGAGTATAAATTATTTTTATCGGGACATTATAATATCAGAGCCCGCAACAGCGAGTTACCTTCCAGCGCTTTAAGCTGATGCTTAAGCTTCCTGGGAGAGACTTTTAAGGCCGCTGACTATTCTATACTTTTTAAGTCCCTGGAATTGCTTATGCCTGCTGCCTGCGGGCTCTTACTTTTTCAATTTCCGTGATAAAGAGAGGTGAGCAGCTCACAACCGGAAATTACCGTCTAGAAATGCGGCTGCTCATAGTATGCAAGGATGGGAGTTTTCTGCCTTAGAATAGGTAAAAAATAAAAAATGAAAAATTGTATAAAAAGTTGAAATGGGGACATCATATAAGTAGAGCCCGCGACAGTGAGTTACCTTCCAGCGCTTTTAGCTTTGCTTGAGCCTCCTG
>SKNC01000125.1 GCA_007120745.1 Bacillota bacterium | reverse complement strand
CTGCCCTTTGAACCCCCTGCTCTGAATCCTCAACATCCCAGGCCCTGCCCCCCGCCGTCCCCAAAGCCATAGAAACCAGGGGAAGCCCGCTGCTAGCCTCCATCACCAGGCTTCCGGTCCAATCATTAAAAAACACCCGCTGCTGAACCTCAACTTCCCGGCTTTTAAAGATTACCCGGTTAAAACGGGCCCAGTTCACTTGAAATCCGGCTTCCAAAGTTTTATCCCGTTCTCCGGTGTTTTTAACTTTCAGTAAGTACACTCCCCCCCTGTGCCCCGGGGGGAAAAAAACAGCCCCCTGAACAAAGAGGCCTTTGAAATCCATTTCAAAAGAAGGAATCCAGGAATGCAGATATTTCCAGGAAAGCTTATTAGAATGGATATTAGAATCAATAATTTCTTCTTTATTTACTCGAAGATATGGCATGAGCAAAGGGGCCTGTTCATTCCCCCTGAACTCCAAGAGACCCTTCGCCCCCATATGGAGAGCATTTACGGAGCGAACCCCCCCATGCTTCGGGTCAATATCCGGAACAGAAATATACTGGTTTCCCGTAAGATAAACAGGATGGTATTCTTCAATTTCTTCTGGAACCGTCATAATATTCTCAGACATCTCTATTCCCCCTGTATGATTAAAGCCTGAGGCTTCTTTCAGTCTTTATTATTTTTCCGTATGATTCTACTTCAACCATCTCATTAATCTGTTATTTATATGATTATTAGCCGCCGTTCTTCTTTTTGATGTATATGATTCTATCTCATCAGAGAAGAATCCTCTTCTCCCTTAAAAATAATAAGCATGAATATCATCTAGAAAACAGTGACATCCTCCATTTTTATCAATTCTGAGGCAGAAGACTCCCATCCTCTACAGGTGGGAGATGAATGCTGAAAAAAAACAGTAAACGCCTACGAACCAATGTTCCCTTATTCCCTTAATTGTGATATCATGGAAATATATAAAGCAATTAAGGGGGTAGATTTCAGTGATTCGCACTCACAAAACAACCTTTCGGACTTATAAAAAAGACCTGGAAAGACTGTTTGACTGTAACCGTATTTCAGCCATAGTTTGGAATGATTGCTTGAAACATGCCAGAACCCATCACCAGCAAACAGGCCGTTGGATTCACTTAAACGAACTGCAGCAGCTCACCCGCAAACAATATCACCTTCACAGTCAAAGCATCCAGTCGATCCAGGAAAGATACGTACAGGCCAGGACAAATGCCTGGAAGGCCAGAAAGAAGGGCTGTACATCTATTCGCTACCCATACAAAGAGAAAAAACACTATCCTACCCGGTGGAAAAAAGACGGTTTTACGATCCACCCTAACGGGGTCATTGAATTAAAAATGTGCCTGATTAACGGTAAACGCACACCACCCATCCGGGTCAAGCTGGCTCACCTGCCCGAAGGTCAAATCAAAGAGATTGAACTCATTTGGGACAGAAAACTGATGCTGGCGGTCAGCTATGAAGATGGCCGACAGCCTAAAGAAAATAACAGACAGGGCACGGCCGCAGTGGATATGGGTGAAATACATGGGATTGCCTCCCTGGCGGACAACGGCCACTCACTCATTATCACCTCCCGGAAGCTTCGCTCCCAAAAACGCCTGCGGAACAAGAAATATGCTGAACTCCAAAAGAAGCTGAGCAGATGCCAAAAAGGCTCAAGGCGATGGAAAAAACTTCGACGGGCCTTGGGTAAAACCCAGCAAAAGACAAAAAGACAGCAGCGGGATATCCTTCATAAAACCAGCTTTCAGTTTGTCCAGTGGGCTGAAGCCAACCAAATAAAGAAGGTTGTCATTGGTGATGTGGAAGGGGTTCAGCGAAATACCAAAGCCCACAAGAAAAATCCCAAAAAGAAACACAGAAGCCGCAATGTAAATCAAAAGTTGAGCCAATGGCCCTTTGGTATCCTGTTACTGTATCTTACCTACAAGCTTAAAGCGGCAGGGATTGACCTGACCATGATAGATGAATCCTACACCACACAGACATGTCCTGTCTGTGACCGGAAGAAAAAAGTCTCCGGTAGAACGTACCGGTGTCACTGCGGCTATAGTGAACACCGGGATATCCATGGCGCCAAAAACATATTAGCCAAACACAAATATGGAGAAATAAAAGAACTGGGAATACCCATAAGCAAGATCACGTATCTACGGCCCGCCAGTTAGCGGAAAGTAGTAGAAGCCCTGTTCCGGGTCAAGAGGGAAGCGAAACCTCTTGTTGCCAGGAGAGTCAGTGGATATCCGAGCATTCTTTGTGAATGAGGTTCCTCTAACCAGTAACCGTCCCGGGTATATCATTAGTCATTCTCCTGGAAGCCCCCACCTCTAAACTGGAAGTGCAGGTGGGGGAGGTTCACAATATCTTATTACCTGGCGGCTTTCATAAGTTTTTTCGCCGCCGCCAGGTTCCTGGAAGAACGGCCTCATCCTTAAAATATATTTCTTTTCTTTCAAATTTTAAGGAAGGCACCTCCCATTAACAATGACCTGATCCATCAAAAAAACCCGTAGTGTACAGTATCAATAATTGTTTTACAACACTATTATTCTTGAGTATGATAGTAATAATAACGATAAAAGAGGGGGAAATCATGATTTTGGCTGAAGTACCCGGGTTTTTTATTTACACCACCGGCTTTGCTGTAATCGGACTTTTTTCATTTTATTTAATTGCAAGGATTATCGATGAAATTAAAATAACTGCTCCATGGAAATCTCTGGTTCTTTTTCCTTTTATCCTTGTTTTAATCCTTATTATAACGTTCCTTGTTTTTCAAACAATGTACAGTTTCCACATCGGCGTACAATATTATTTTATTACTGCCATGATTGGTTTCCCCGCCGGATGGTTCTTAGGGCTTATTATTTATATCGCTCTAAAAAAATAAAACCAGCGGCCTTTTAATAAATTACTCGTTTAAATATATAATTACTCTTATTTAATTAATCGTGCCGAGACAAAGTGTTATTCTGCCTCCAGCTCAATAATTTTAAACCGGTCTACGTCCACTAACCCCCGGTCCGTTAATTTCAGAGAAGGAATCACCGGCAGCCACCTCCGATGCACTTTCCCGGGACATTATCCCGGCAACTTCTAAGGGCAGGGAAGCTTCCACTTTTCCCTCCCGAACTACCACAACCCCCCCCTGAAGATGCACAATTTCATTCAGCGCGGTAAGAATCTGGCCCGGTATTATTGTTAACCCAAATAATTGTTTTGGTTGATAATTATTCCGTTACTGATTATAATAATTTCAAACAACATGAAAGGGAGATGGAAATACCATATGAAATTAACCACCCGAGATATTACTTTCACTGCTGTTTTTACCGCAGCCGCCTGTATGGTAGGCTTTGCTTTAAAAATAGTGCCTCCTGCACTGGTACCTTTTAGTCTCTTACCCCTGGTTGCTATGCTGGCGGGAGGGCTTTTGGGCAGTAAGTTGGGGGCCTTGAGTATGGCACTGTACACCTTAATCGGGCTGGTGGGCCTTCCTGTGTTTTCCGTTCCTCCCTTCGGAGGGTTTTCTTATATTTTCCAACCCACCTTTGGTTTTGTGCTGGGATTTGCAGCCTGCGCCTTTACTGCCGGTAAAATATTGGAAAACAAAAAGGAGCCCGGCATGTACCACTATTTTGCAGCTATGTTTGCCGGACTGGGATCTCTCTATATGGTTGGTCTCTTGTATCTCTACATGATACTGAACCTTTATTTAGGAAGAGCCACGGGTTTTGCCGAAATTTTGATGATCGGTTTTCTTCCCTTCATCCTTTTTGACCTGGTAAAAGCTGCCGCTGCCGTCAGCCTCACCCGTACCATAATGAAAAGAATCAGCATACTGCCCATTCAAAACCGCAGCTAGCAGGCCAGTCAGGAAAAATTCTAGAACCTGATTAATACTGCATTTATTTCTCTCGCTTTAAAACTTTCATATCAAGATGAGTCATACAGCAGCCTGACATTAACAAATATGTCTTCAGGTATTGTTCTATAAATATTTCCTTATATTATACAGGCTGCAGGTCTTTCGCCCCTTTTTTCTTTCCCACCAGGTACCGGGGAGTCCCCCGGGCATACGCCCTGATATTTTTTACCGTAGTACGGCGGATGCGGTAAATGGCCTCTCTGCTGTAGAAACCAATATGGGGGGTAATTACCACATCCTCCCGGTGAAGCAGGATATGATTTCTCACTAACTGCTGCAGGGAATCCTGGGGAAGTTCAGGAGAAAAGAGCCGGTGTTCTTCTAGAACCAGTGCCTCTCCCTCCAGCACATCCAGCCCCGCCCCGGAAATAATTCCATCTTCCAGGGCCATCAACAATGCCTCTGTATCTACCAGTTCTCCCCGGGCGGTATTAATCAGCAGGGCACCCTTTTTAATCATCTGGATGTTTTCCTTGTTAATCATGTGGTAAGTTTCCGGAATTAGAGGAGCGTGGATAGAAATCACATCGGAATTTTTTAAAAGCTGCTCAAGGGGCACATACCGGAAACCCAAGATTTCTGCTAAAAAGGGCTGCTTATTGACATCATAGGCCAGCACTTCCATACCAAACCCCCGGGCCATGCGAATTACGTGGAGGCCGATATGACCTGCTCCGATGACTCCCAGGGTTTTATCCTTCAGGTCAAATCCCTGCAGTCCCTCCAGGTCAAATTTATCCCGGGCCGTGCGGAAATAGGCTTTATGTATATTCCTGGACAATGAAAGGATCAGGGCAAAGGTATGTTCCGCCACCGTGTTTTCTCCATACACCGGAACATTAGAAACCAGGATATCTCTTTTGCCGCAGGCATCCAGATCAATATGGTCATATCCTGTGGATCGCGTGGTAATATATTTCAAGGCGGGTAAAGCCTTTAATACTTTTTCAGTAATCTTTGAATATACAAAAATACTGAGTATTTCCGTATCTTTTAAAATGTCTTTATACTTTTCCACATGATCATCAGTCAGTGTTTCCCCCTGAAGGTCTATGGCAAAATCCTTCCTCAGGCTTTTACGGAAATACTCCTTTTCTTCCTTTTCAATCTCAAACAATGTAACTTTTTTCTTCACTACATTTCACCTCCATGCTTATACCCTATTATTTTCTCTCCAGAACAAACTAATATACTGTAAAGTGAGAATCAGAACATGTCCCAAAACATTAAAAACATAGTTCCAGGGTATTTCTCCTTACAGGCTCTATCATCTCAATAGAAAAAGGATGAAAAAAAAGAGATGACTGCAGCATCCCTTTTTTATAAATGTAATATTAATTTTTTCCTGTGATAATCATCTTATTTCCGCCCGGGCCAGCTCGTCACAGCGGTTGTTATATTCATTATCAGAATGGCCTTTTACTTTTATAAACTTTACATCGTGTGTCCTGGTCAGCTGCAGCAGTTCCTCCCACAGGTCCTTGTTAGCTACGGGAGTTTTTTGTGAAGTGACCCAGCCATTTCTCTGCCATCGCTCCGTCCACCCCTGCTTGAAAGCATTTACCAGATACGCACTGTCGCTGTATAAATTCACTTCACAGGGGAATTTAAGGGCTTTCAAAGCCTCTACCGCCGCCTTCATTTCCATCCGCTGATTGGTTGTTTGAGGCTCCCCCCCGGATATTTCTTTCTTTTTATCCCCGTACATCATTACCGCCGCCCAGCCTCCGGGGCCTGGATTTCCGGAACAGGCCCCATCGGTATAGATTTCCACCTTTTTTTTCATGAAATTACTACCCCCTGAAATCAAACGAAAAATATTCCCAGGTGTTATGTACCGAAAACCTGTCTATTGTGAAATACACTGTAAAGCTATTGGTAAGTATACCATGTTTTCCACGGTTTTTCCATCAAGGTCTTTCCTGCCTCTTCTTTCCTGCCTGAAATTACAGTTTTTTTTCTAAAGCTGATCATTCTCCGGGGGCGGTAATACATTACATCAACAGTTTTAATTAATTTTAAAATTTTTTCATATAATTGCCCGGAATTACTATAAGTGATAAGATAGAGCAAATAATTTTTTTGGAGAAGAAAGTATGGAAACTATCAACTTTTTGCTTTTCAGCATACTTTAAATTGGAGGAAAAAATGACAAACGAAATTCAACTGGGCTACGGAAACAAAAAAATACCCCTGGCTTTAAAAGAAAATTATAAGGTAATTACACCTGCGTCCCGCACTGCCTCAGAGAACGTCCAAAATTTAATTGATGAGGCTGTAAAAACTCCCCTGGGGACAGAACCTTTACGACAGCTGCCTTCTCCCGGGGACAGTGTGGTGATCGTAGTTTCCGATGCCACCCGAATTACCCGCAGCGAAATCTTTTTACCTCATATAATAGCGGAATTGAATGCTGTAGGTGTACCTGACAAAAATATTACTATTCTTTTTGGCACCGGGATGCACAAAGAAATGAGCCGGGAGGAAAAGGTAAAGGTCCTGGGAGAAGAGACTTTAAGCAGAATCAAAACCCTCTGCCACAATGCAGCAGGTGATGAAGACATGGTGACCCTGGGGATAACGTCCCGGGGCACTCCGGTGAAATTCAACAAGCATTATGTAGAAGCAGATGTAAAAATTATTACCGGGGCAGTGGTACATCATTACTTTGCCGGATATGGAGGGGGGCGTAAAGCCCTGCTGCCGGGAGTTTCCTCCCGGGAAACCATTTTAGCCAACCACCGGCTGGTTTTTGACCCGGATCGGGATACTGGAGTGCATCCCCGGGTGGCTCCAGGAATCCTGGAGGGCAACCCTGTCCATGAAGATATGTTGGAAGCTGCTGCTTTTGCGCCACCCCACTTCATGCTGAATGTGGTTCTGGATATGAAGGGAAATATCCTGGAGGTGGTAGGTGGCGATTACCTGAAAGCCCATGCTTCAGGCTGCCAAAAAGCCGATGAAGCCTTCTCTGTCCCCCTGAAGGATAAAGCAGATATTGTAATTGTCAGCTGCGGCGGTTACCCCAAAGACATCAACATGATTCAAATCCAAAAAACTCTGTTCAACGCATCCCTG
>SKNC01000063.1 GCA_007120745.1 Bacillota bacterium | reverse complement strand
ACGTATAAAAAATATAATAGTAAAAAGCAAAGGGCATAAAGCCAAACAGTATAGGAAATGATGCATCAAACTGCCAGCTCCAAAAATTATTGTGAAGAGCAAACATAATTAATACAATTCCAATAACCAGCACAAAACGCATTCTAAAGGAAAGCCTTCTCATGCTTCTCCCCCCGTATGCCGAAAAATAACCTTTGGTAAAAAACTCTCTAATAAGACAAAATAGTAAATAATTCCCCGCCAACATTTATTATTTTAAACTTTTTATTATATACTGTCAATCAATATATTTAACTGTCCAGTTATTCTGTGATAATGTCATATTGAATATATTCTAATGAAATGTCACCAGGTAAATTTTCTTGACAAATGCCCTGTAAAGATTCCTGATGGAAATTTTTTTAATTCCCTTTGGAAGTTGTAAATTCTTTATTTCAGTTTATCCCTCAGTATTTCGTTGACCATTTGAGGATTAGCGCTTCCCCGGGTAACTTTCATTACCTGGCCTACCAGAAAACCTAAGGCCTTTTCTTTCCTGGCCCTGTAATCAGCCGCCGGGCCGGGATGTTTTTTTATGACTTCGTCTATGATTTTTTCCAATACCCCCCGGTCGCTGATCTGCTCCAGACCTTTTTCTGCTACTACCTGGCCTGCCGTTTTCCCGGAGGCAAACATGTCAGCAAAGACTTCCTTGGCCATTTTACCGCTAATTTTACCCTGCTGCAGCATTTCCAGCATATCTGCCAGGTGCTGTGGAGCAATTTTAATGTTATAGAAGTTTAGTCCCGCAGCATTCATATGCCTGGCCAGCTCGCCCATCAACCAGTTGCTGACAGCTTTAGGGTCAGGGAAAATTTTTACACACTCCTCAAAGTAATCTGCCATTTCCCGGGTGCTGGTAAGAATTTCAGCGTCATACTCCGGAATGCCGTACTGTGCAATAAATCTTTCCCTTTTGGCCAGCGGCAGCTCCGGCAGAGTTTTCCTGATTTCTTCCACCATAGGGGCTCCTATTTCCATGGGAACCAGGTCGGGTTCTGGAAAATAACGGTAATCATGGGCCTCTTCCTTGCTTCTCATGGAAACAGTTTGCGCTGATCCCTCATCCCACCGCAGGGTTTCCTGGGTAATTCTTTCCCCCTTCTCCAACCTGCTGATCTGCCTTTCTACTTCAAATTCCAGGCCTTTCTGCACCGCCTTGAAGGAGTTCATGTTTTTCAATTCTGTCTTGGTTCCCAGTTCAGTTTCCCCTTTTAACCGGACGGAAACGTTGGCGTCACACCGCAAGCTGCCCTCTTCCATCTTGCAGTCGGAAACTCCAGTGTATAAAAGGATCTTTTTTAAGCTTTCCAAAAACCCCCTGGCCTCCTCCGTGGAACGCAAGTCCGGTTCCGTTACTATTTCCACCAAAGGAACTCCGGTACGGTTATAATCCACCAGAGAATAATCACCTTCTTCGGAATGAACCAGTTTTCCTGCATCCTCCTCCAGGTGGACCCGATTAATCCCAATTACCCGGGGCTCACCATTGGACTGAATGCGCAAATTCCCATTTTGGGCCACCGGAAAATCATACTGTGAAATCTGATAGGCTTTGGGAAGGTCCGGGTAAAAATAATTTTTCCGGTCAAACTTGCTGTAGGTATTTATATCACAGTTTAGAGCCAGTCCCGTGAGAACAGCATAATCCAGGGCTTTCTTATTTAAAACCGGCAGAACTCCGGGAAGCCCCAGGCATACCGGACATACATGGGTATTGGGAGCATCTCCAAAAGTGGTGGGACAGGAACAAAAAATTTTGGATTTCGTGCGAAGCTCCAGGTGTATTTCAAGTCCTATGACTATTTCATATTGAGACAATCTACACACCTCCCCTGGAATAACTTCCAAAAGCCGGTTTCATGTTTTTAAAAGGCATGCTTTCCTCGAATGCTCCGGCTACCTTAAGAATCGTCCCTTCATCAAAGGCTTTTCCGATAATTTGCAGTCCCACCGGAAGGCCCTTGATAAAGCCGCAGGGGATGGAGACTGCCGGCAGACCGGACATGCTGACCGGGATGGTGAACACATCATTTAAGTACATCTGCAGCGGATCCCTGACCTTTTCGCCGGTCCTGAAGGCCACAGTTGGCGCTGTGGGTGCCACAATAACGTCACACTTTTCAAAGGCCTGGTCAAAATCCTTTTTAATCAGTGTCCTTACCTTCTGAGCTCTCAAGTAATAGGCATCATAATACCCGGAGCTCAGTGCATATGTTCCCAGCATGATTCTTCTTTTTACTTCCGCTCCAAAGCCCACGCTTCTGGTTTTTTTATACGTTTCCAGAAGGCTTTCGCTGTCCTCATACCGGAAACCGTAGCGAATCCCATCATACCGGGCCAGGTTTGAGGAAGCCTCCGCAGGGTTGACCAGGTAATAAGCAGGAAGAGCATAGGAAGTATGGGGCAGAGATAACTCTACTTTTTCCATACCTAAGCCCTCCAGCCCGGCAACAGCTTCTTCTACCATATCTTTTACCTCATGGTTAATCCCCAGGGAAAAGTATTCTTCTGCAATTCCCATACGGATTCCCTTTATCTCTTCCCCGATAAAACTGCTGTAGTCCGGTACCTCTACCGGTGTAGAGGTGGAATCCTTGGGGTCATGTCCACAGATGGCGTTCATCACCAGGGCACAATCCCTTACATCCCTGGTCAGGGGACCTATCTGGTCCAGAGAAGAGGCAAAGGCGATCAGGCCGTACCTGGATACTCTTCCGTATGTAGGCTTCATTCCCACAACCCCGCAGTAGGAAGCGGGCTGGCGAATAGAGCCGCCGGTATCGGAGCCCAAAGCAAACAATACTTCATCCGCTGCTGCTACAGCAGCAGAACCACCGCTGGACCCCCCCGGAACCCGGGCGGGGTCCCAGGGATTTCTGGTGGTAAAATAACCGGAATTTTCTGTGGAAGAACCCATGGCGAACTCATCCATATTGGTCTTTCCCACCAGCACTGCTCCCTGTTCCTCCAGCCTGTCAAACACTTCCGCATTATATGGAGGAATAAAGTTTTTCAAAATTTTAGAAGAGCAGGTGGTAAGTATATCTTTAGAACACATGTTATCTTTCAATGCGAAAGGAATCCCTGTCAAGGGACCCACGGCTTCACCCCGAGCAATTTTTTCATCGGCTTCCCGGGCTTTTTTTCGGGCATAATCCCCGGTTACCGTGACAAATCCCTGAACCATCCCTTCCACATCTTCAATCCGGTTCAGCACACTTAAAAGCAGTTCTTCACTGCTGATTTCTTTATCGCTGATTAATTTATGGGCTTCGTGAACTTTTAGCTGGTATAATTTCAAAAGAGAACTCCTCCCTGGCAGCATTTTCCTGAAGTCTATTCAATCACCCTGGGCACCTTAAAAAAACCGTTCTCCTGGTCCGGGGCGTTTTGCAGGACTTCCTCTGGAGATAACGACTCTTTTATCTGGTCGCTGCGAAACACGTTTTTCACAGGAAAAACATGGAATGTAGGGGAAATATCCTCTGTATTCAGTTCTTCTAACACTTTCACATAATTTAAAATGTCACCCAGCTGCTCAGTAAAGGTTTCCTTTTCGTGTTCGCTTACTTCCAGCCTCGCTAGTTTGGCAATATATTCTACATCTTTTTTGGTAATATCCATTCCTATCCCTCCATCCCCAAAGGGCTTTTTATATTATAACATAGCATTTCACATTGATAAAGTAAACCGTTGAAAAAAATTCCATGGATTCTTCTCAACGGCTTGCCTGGCTTCTACTCTTTATTTTCAAGAAGTTCTTGAAACTGAGCCTCCGTAATAACATTAATGCCCAGGGAACGGGCCTGGTCCAGTTTGCTCCCGGGGTTTTCTCCCGCCACCACATAGTCGGTGTTTCCGCTGACGGAGGAGGTAACCCTGCCCCCCAGGTTTTCAATCCGGCTTTGAGCTTCAGGTCGGCTGAAAGCTTCCAGTTTGCCCGTCAACACAAAGGTCCTTCCTTCAAATATTTGTTCTTTTCCTTCCCCCTGCTCTCCGGATCGATGGAAATTCACTCCGGCACTGCGGAGTTTTTCCACTACGGACCGGTTTGAGGGGTTTTGGAAGAACTCAACAATGCTGGCTGCTATTTTAGGTCCAATTTCCGGAACAGCAGTGATTTCTTCTTCAGAGGCAGACATAATGCGGTCCAGGCTGCCAAAATGCTGTGCAATAATTTTTGAGCCTTTCTCCCCTAAGAAACGGGGCCCCAAACCGTAAAGGAGCTTATTCAAAGGATTCTTTTTGCTGACCTCAATGGAATCCAGAAGATTTTGTGCAGATTTTTCTCCCATCCTTTCAAGGGTAAGCAGGTCCTCTTTTTTGAGATAATAAAGATCCGCCACGTCTTCTACCAGGCGATTTTCCCACAGCAGCCTGGCCGCTGCAGGGCCCAACCCCTCAATATCCATGGCGCCTCGGGAAGCAAAGTGCACGATTCGTTCGTACATCTGAACCGGGCAGGAGGCATTCATGCAGCGTATGGCCACTTCTTCAGGGAGATGAGCCACCGGCTGCCCGCAGGCAGGACAGCTTTGAGGCATGACAAAGGCCCTCTCCTTACCGGTCCTTTTTTCCGTGAGCACTTTAACCAGCTCGGGAATCACTTCCCCGGCCTTATGAATAATTACTCGGTCTCCAATTTTTACCTCTTTCCCCCGCAGTATATCTTCATTATGTAAGGAAGCCCTCTTAACCACTGAGCCGGATACCTTTACCGGAGTCAGTAATGCTATGGGAGTTAATGCGCCTGTTCGGCCCACACTGACCTGGATATCCTCTACGGTGGTCTCCACCTGTTCCGCCGGAAATTTAAAAGCCACGGCCCAACGGGGACTCCTGGCGGTATAGCCGGCCCGGGCCTGCAGTTCCAGGTCATTTATTTTAATGACCATGCCATCAATTTCATAAGGAAGCTCGTATCTTTTCACAGCCCACTCCTGACAGACTTCCATCACCTGGTCAAAATCCGAGTAAAGGGCGGTGTGGGGGTTTACTTTCAGCCCTAAGCCTTTCAGGTACTTTAACATATCCATGTGGGTCCGGAAGGGAAATCCTTCATAACTCCCCAGCCCGTAAAAAAATATGTCCAGAGGCCTGGAGGCTGCTGCCGCCGGATCCAGCTGCCTCATGGAACCTGCTGCGGCATTCCGGGGATTGGCAAACAGCGGCAGGCCCTCTTCGGCCCTTCTTTGGTTCAGTTCTTGAAAGGCCTTATGGGGAAAATAGACTTCTCCCCTCACCTCCAGGTACACTTTCTCTCTCAGCTTTAAAGGTACACTTTTTATGGTGCGGATGTTATGGGTTATATCCTCCCCCACGTAACCGTCTCCCCGGGTGGCTCCCCTGACCAGAACCCCCGATTCATAGAGCAGCGAAACCGCCAGGCCATCCATCTTCGGTTCCACCACATATTCTAACGGAGAATTTCCATCAATATTTTTTATCTTGCGGACAAAGTTCCTTAGTTCATTTACGCTGAAGGCATTATCCAGGCTGAGCATGGGGGCCCCGTGATTCACCGTTTTAAAGGTTTCCAGAGGCTTACCCCCCACTCGTTGAGTGGGGGAATCAGGCGTAACCAGCTGGGGAAACTTCTTTTCCAGCTTCTCCAGTTCCCTTTTTAGCAGGTCATACTCCCGGTCGGATAGTACCGGGGAATCCAAAACATAGTAATTGTAATCATGGGTGTTAATCTCCTCTACCAACTCCAAAATTCTCTGCCTGGCTTCTTCCAAGTTCATGTGCGAAACCTCCCAGGATATTCTAACCCAACAAACTGTTTTAAGAGGAGACAGGGGGACGATTCTCTTCTCTTGTCTCCTTTATATACATCAAATTTTTTTTATGGGAGCAAAAGTAGCCAGTATTACCCTGGTGCCCTCCGCAGGAAACAGAACCGTTAAAACCGGGTCTGCTCCGGAACTGCCTACAGCCTTTACTACTCCCTTTCCCCATTTGGTATGGTACAGTCCATCCCCAACCTCCCAGTTTTCCTGAGATGATGCCTGCAAATCTGGCTCCTCTTCCCTCTGATTTTCATTATATGTCTCGAAAAATATTTCAACGGTTTCCTGGTTTTTTTCAGGGCCATCATGAAAAAGAAGCTCTTCAGGTATTTCTTGAAGAAAACGGGAGGGAGTGTTGAAGACAAACCTGCCGTAGAGGTTCCTCTGCCGGGCATGGGTTAAATAAAGGCGTTCCATGGCCCGGGTGCAGCCAACGTAGCAGAGGCGCCTCTCTTCCTCCAGTCCGTCGCTGCTTTCCATGGACATGCTGTGAGGGAAAAGCCCCTCCTCCATACCTGCCATGAAAACCATCGGAAATTCCAGCCCTTTGGCACTGTGAAGCGTCATCAGGCTGACCTTTTGACCCCCTTCCTCCTCCTTGAGCACCTCTTCAGAGGAGGTAATTAATGAAATCCCTGTAAGAAAGGCAGTTACGCTCTTGTCCTCAGAAAAAACATCGAACTCACGGGCTGCGGATACCAGTTCCTTCAGATTTTCAATCCGGGAACGGGATTCCAGGGTATTCTCTGCCTCCAGGCAGGCCAGGTAACCGGTTTTGTCCATTATTTCTTCTACCAATTCCCTTACCGATAAGAATTCCCTCATTTTTTGAAAATTATCTATGATATTAGCAAATTCTTCTATTTTTTTGCCGGTACCGCCCGCAACCCCTGATTCCAGCCACCTGTCCAGGGCCTCAAACAGGGTGATGTTATGGATTGATGCAGCTGCCTCCAGCTTTTCTATGGTTTTCTTCCCGATGCCTTTTCGGGGAACATTGATAATTCTTTTCAGGCTCAGGGAATCAGCGGGATTATCAATGACTCGCAGAAAAGCCAGCATGTCTTTGATTTCCATCCGCTCATAAAATCTAACCCCGCCATAAATATTGTAGGGAATATTTTCTCGAATCAACGCCTCTTCTAATACCCTGGACTGGGCATTGGTTCGATATAGAATGGCAAAATCCTGGTACGAATCCAGGTTCTTTTTAATT
>SKNC01000070.1 GCA_007120745.1 Bacillota bacterium | reverse complement strand
TCCCTGGGGTGAGAGGCAGCCTGGTACAGCTGCCGGGCGTGCTCCGTAGGAATCAGCTCATCCGCTTCCCCATGAATAATCAGCACCGGCCTGGGGGACAGTTCACCTATGTATTCCCGGGGTTGAAGGTCTAAAGCCCTGTTCATCCAGGCAGTGGGGTCCGGGGGAAAATCCGGGTCCCGAAGAACCCCCAGGGTTCTCAGGTCCTTCAGAACCTCCTGCAGATTGTTCTCATTAATCAGCAGCCGAAAGTCAGCCGGACTGGCCAGGGAAACCACCCCGGCAATCTCCGGGTCCCGGGAAGCAGCATAAAGAGATACGGCGGCCCCTGCGCTGAACCCTACCAGGAAAACACGCTCCCGGTCTACCCCGGGATGCTGCCGCAAAAACTGAATTACCGCCTGAAGGTCGCTGGTCCATTCCCATAAATCAAAGTTCCCGCCGCTTTCCCCGGTGCCCCTGAAATTAAAGGTAAAGGCAGCGAAGCCCTGCCGGCTGAACCATTGGGCCAGTTCCGGGTAGCTTTGGGGAAAATCCGGATCGGGACTGCTTCTGGAGAGATCTGTTGTTGGAGTCCCCCCGGGAATTCCGTGGCACAGGCACAGGGTGGGGAAGAGGGAGCTTTCCCCATTTTCTTTTTGGAAAGGTAATCCCTCAGGGAAAAATGACTTTCCCTGGATGATAATATCTTTGCTGGTATCCCTCTCCGTAAGGGACAGGGTGAATGAGGATTCCCTGGATTTTGAATACATACAAATCACTCCTATCAAATACAGCACAGGAAGACAGGGGGACGGTTCTTCTGTCTTACTTTTCACCGGAGGAGGGGCTATTCCTCGTCCTCTTCAAAATCCGCACTTTCCAGGTCTGGCCACAGAAAGTCTGTTTCAATGCGCTGCAGGGCCAACCACAGCCGGTGTTTCACCCGGGGAATCTTCTCCTCTACATGCTCAATAATTTCCTTGACCGTCTGCCTTCGGGTTTTCCCTGCAGCGGGACAGGGATTTTTCATCACCGGCAGGGCTTTTTCTTTTGCCATGATTCCCAGGTTTTTCTCCGGAACATACACCAGGGGACGGATCAGGGTAAGATCCTTCCGGTCCAGGTAGCTCCGGGGCAGAAAGGTTCGGGTTCTTCCTTCGTAGAACATGCTCATGAAAAGGGTTTCTATGGCATCATCCAGGTTATGTCCCAGGGCCACTTTATTGCATTCCAATTCTTTGGCCCGGTCATCCAGGGCCCCCCGGCGCATCCGGGAACACAGGGCGCAGGGGTTTTTCTCCTTTCGGGTTTCAAAAATGATGGGTCCGATTCGGGTATCCACCTGTTCATAGGGAACTTCGATGCTGTCACAAAAACGGGCCAGGGGGCTGAAGTCCACTTCCCAGCCCAGGTTAACAGTTACGGCCCACAGCTTGAAATCCAATTCTCTCAAGGACTTCTGTAAATAACGGAGCACCATCAGTAAAATCAGGCTATCCTTTCCGCCGGAAACTCCTACGGCAATTCGGTCCCCCTGCTGAATCATTTCGTAGTCCAGCAGGGCTTTTTTGGTCCGGTTCAATATAAATCGGGGAATTTTCTGTGACATGAGTTCTCCTTCCTGCAGTTACGTGAAATGGATAATATGGATGCCTGTCATATGTTGGTATAGTGCATTTTCAGTGGACAGGTATTTCGCTCCTGCCATGCAAATAAAATGTTAAATAATATTATAATTTTAGCATAGAATTGATTCTTGTGGGGTATAGTTTATAATTGTACCTGTAAAGTTAAAACCTGGAAGGAGAGAATTATGAGCCACCTTCATTTTCCTGATGGAGTACTTCCTGTCTACCTTTGGGCTGCGGGACTGGCAGTCACTGCAATCATCATGTCCCTGGTTTTATACCGGTTGGGGAAGCAGGAACAGGTAAAAAAACTTCCCATGGTAGGTATTCTGGTGGCAATAATGCTTTTGGCCATGTCCATTCCCCTGGGATTCCTGCCCTACCATTTAAACCTGACAGTGCTTTCAGGCATTATCCTGGGGCCCTCCCTGGCCTTTATCGCCGTATTTATCGTGAATCTTTTTCTCTCCTTTATGGGACACGGGGGCATTACCGTGGTGGGATTGAATACCCTGGTAATTGGCCTGGAAGCGGTGGTGGGATTCCTGGGATTTTCCCTGCTGAAACCCATTTTCCGTCCCACGGGAGCTGCGGCTGCAGCCACCCTCTGCGCTCTGGTCCTGTCCATAATATTTGCTTTTGGAATTGTAACCGCCTCCCAGCTCTCCTACAGCGACATCATGGAGGTAGCCGTAGGAGAGGAGCACACGGACTGCAGTCACTGCGGTCATGACCATTCCGCCTCCCATGACTGCAGCGGCCACCTGCTGGAGGCCATGAAAGCAAAAACCCCGGTGAGCTTTATTCAAATTATGTCTGCTGCCGCTCTGCCGGGAATACTATTGGAAACCATCGTGGTGGCCTCCATCGTCGGATACCTGGCCCGGGTAAAACCCGGCCTGTTATAAAGGAGAATAACCATGGACCTTGCCTATCTGGATTACCTGGCTGCCCACGGAGAAAGCCCGCTGCATAAAGCATCGGTGCCGTCAAAGTTTCTCATGCTCCTGATCCTCATCTCCTTTATTATTATTTCCCCCTCGGTGGCTTTTTTAGCCCTGTCGGCGATGCTCATCTTTGGGCTTTTTCTCCTTTCCGGTCTTCCCATAAAAAAGTTTCTGCACCTTCTGTTTTATCCGCTGTTCTTTGCTTCGGTCTTCGCCCTGACCGGCCTGGGGGGGACCCTGCCCCCGGCAGCCTTGATACTAAAGGCAGTAAGCACCGCCGCCCTGCTGCTCCTTTTGCTTTCCACCACCCCTTATTATCAAATATTCGGTTTCTTGAGCTACTTCTTACCTGGGCTGCTGGTAGACATCCTTTTTATCAGCTACCGGTCTTTCTTCCTGCTGATTCGGCTGCTGTCCGGGCTGTTCACCACCTTAAAAGTCAGGGGGGGAATACAGAGGGGAAAATTATTTATTTCCCTGAAAAATATTACCACCGCCCTGGGAGCAACGGTGCTGCATTCTTTTGAACTGAACGAAAAGCTCTATCAGGTGATTCAGCTCCGGGGCTACCGGCAGGGCTTTGTGGAACAGAGGGAAAAAATAAATTGGTCCCGGTGCGACCTGCTGCCCCTGCTGGTGGGCACGGCCGCCGGAGTAATTTTTTTTCTGCTGTAGATAATGGCTGTATTAAGTATTTCACCAACCGTGCCGGCCTGGAATGAAGTCCGCTTTTCGGCATACCCCGGGTTCTGGATAAAAAAATGAAATATCTATAGTCAATATCTCTCTGAAGGGAGTGAACCAGATGGCTGAAAAGATAGTAGAGGTAAACTGCTTAAAACACATATATCCCGATAAAACCACCGTGCATTTCTGCGGTTTGGAATTCTGCGTGCGGGAACGGGAAAGGGTGGCCGTGATTGGAGGAAACGGCTGCGGGAAGACCACCCTGCTCCTGCATATTATGGGCCTTTTAACCCCCACCGAAGGGAAGGTTAAGGTATTTGGAATGAGCCCCCATAAAAAATTCCAGGAAGTGAGAAAACACATCGGAGTGGTGTTCCAAAACGCTGAGGAGCAGATCCTGGGTCCCACGGTGGAGGAGGACGTGGCCTTCGGACTAAAAAATGACGGGTACCCCCGGGAAGAAATCCAGCACGTGGTAAAAGACATCCTGGAAAAGTGCAGCATCCTGCCCTTAAGTAAAAAAATCCCCCACTACTTGAGCGGTGGGGAAAAACGAAAGGTAGCCCTGGCCGGCTCCGTAGCCTCCCGGCCCAGGCTGCTGCTGCTGGATGAACCCTTCAGCGGGCTGGACCCAAAAAACCGCAGCGAACTGATTGACCTGTTAAACTTTTTCAATAAAAAATTCGGAACCTCCCTGGTGCTTACCACCCATGACCTGAATATCCTGCCGGCCATCGCCGATACGGTTTACCTGTTGAACAGAGGAAAAATTATCTTCCGGGGAACGGTACCGGAGCTCTTTGAGCAGGAACACCTGCTGCACTCCGCCAACCTGGAACCCCCCACCCTGGCCTGCCTATGTCGGCATTTGAAGGAGAGGGGAATCCAGATAAAAACCCCCTTGAGCACCCACCAGGCCGCTGAGGAAATCCACCGGCACTGCAGCCGGCTGGCCCGGGGTTAGAATCTCGGGTCGCCTGGCTTTCCCCACAGCTAAAGAAAAAGACAGCCTGCAAAAAAAGTGCCGGGGATAGGAACAGGTTATCCATGCCTGGATGATAAATTTAGACGTTACCGGGGCAGTGTATCACATTCAAAAATAAAAGGTTCTATACGGCTTCTGGTGATGGCGGCCATGGTAGTCTCCCTCAACAGGTCCATTCGCGCTAGAAAGGACCCGGCCGTACCTTTTGAGCTGGCCTCCGGTTTTTTCTCCGGGTTAAGGGAGACCGGGCCGAAAGGGACAAAATATGTTCTCTCCTTTTTCAACAGGTCTCCCAGGTAGTAGATCAGGTCCCGGGTGCCTGTATCCAGGCCCACCGGCGCCACCACCAGGGAAACCCGCTCCGGCAGCCGGAAGGCCACCAGCCTTTCCCAAAGCCAGGGAGGGCAGGGTGCCGCCACCAGCAGGTCCACTCCATCTAAAAACTCCTCATCCTCCAACCCTGAGGCATTTTGACCCTCCTCTGAAAGAATCATTTTCTCCCAGGTCAAACCCTCCAGGAGGTCCAGCCTTTCCTCCAGGCAGGATCTGGTCTTCCCCCGGTCATCAGTGTTTATCACATAAGCCCTGATTCGGGCTCCTTCTTTCAACATTTTTTCAATTTCTTCCACTACATTTTCACTAATACCGGGTATATCGCAAATTAAAAAAACCATTAATTTTCCTGTTAGGTACATAAAAAACACCCCCGTTTACTATACATTATGCAAAAGGGGGTATATAGTGATTGATTTATATATAATTTTAATGGCAAATTTTTTTATATACGAAAACGTTTAAAGCAGGTTTTCAAGGCCATATACCACTCCGTTTATACTGGAAAGCTTGCGAATGGCCAAAATTACCCCAGGCATAAAGGAGGTGCGGTTTAGTGAATCATGGCGGATGGTCAGGGTCTGGCCCACCCCTCCGAAAATGACCTCCTGGTGAGCAATTAATCCCGGAAGCCGAACGCTGTGTATATTGATGCCGCCCATTTCCCCGCCCCGGACACCGGGAACCTTCTCCAGCTCCTGCACCGTAGATTTCGGAGGTGTTTCCCTCTGCTCCAGGATCATCTCCGCGGTTTTCAGGGCTGTCCCCGAGGGAGCATCCACTTTTTTATCATGATGCAGTTCAATAATTTCTACATTGTTAAAATAACGGGCTGCCTGCCGGGCAAAGTTCATCATCATCACAGCCCCCAGGGCAAAGTTCGGGGCAATCACTGCCTGGACCCCTTTTTCCGCGGCCTTCAATCGAACTTTTTCTAAATCCACGTTGGTTATACCGGTAGTTCCCACCACCAGGTTTACCCCATTGTCCATGGTGGTTTCAATATTTTTCATCACTACAAAAGGCGTGGTAAAGTCCACCACCACCTGAGGCTGCACCCGTTTTAAGGTATAATCCAAATCACTGGTAACATTTACTCCCAGGCATCCCAGGCCGCAAATTTCTCCCACGTCTTTTCCCACTTCATTCAGGTCCACGGCCCCACACAATTCCATGTCCTCCTGCGCGAGTACAGCCCGGACCACTTCTTTCCCCATATTTCCTCCGGCTCCGTTCACTACTATCTTCAAAGGGATAACCTCCTTCCTTTCATGTCCTTATTCTCCTATAAATACTAGCCTCTGTCAAGATTTCCTTTAGTCAGATGACTATTTTACTTGGATTTGGGAAAACTTAAAAAAGCATTTTATTTTAGTATAGTTTAAGGAGGGAATTCTTATGCCCGTAAAAGTAGGAATTAACGGTTTTGGTAGAATTGGACGCAATGTGTTCAGGATTGCCCAGGAATCCCAGAACATCGCCATCACCGCTATCAATGACCTGGGGTCCACCAAGAACCTGACCCATCTTTTGAAATACGATTCCCTGTACGGAAAATTTAATGGAGACATCCGCTACAATGACGAAGACTCCATTACTGTAAATGGCCGGGATATAAAGTTTTTTCACCAGATGAGGCCCGAGGAAATCCCCTGGAAAGAGCACGATATAGATATCGTGATTGAAGCCACCGGACGGTTTAAAACCCGGGGAGAGCTGGTAGAGCACCTGGCCGGGGGAGCCAAGAAAGTAATTCTAACCACTCCTGGAAAAGACATGGACATCACTGTGGTCATGGGGGTAAACCATGAGGATTTAAAAGAGGAGCATGAAATCATCTCTAACGCCTCCTGCACCACCACCGCCCTGGCTCCGGTTGTCAAAGTTCTGGAAGAACATTTTGGGATTGAAAAAGGCGTGATGCTTACGGCCCACGCGTACACCAACGACCAGCAGCTGCTGGACCTGCCCCACGATGATCCCCGGAGGGCCCGGGCAGCCAACCTTTCCATCATCCCCACCACCACCGGTGCCGCCAAGACAGTTTCCCTGGTGATACCTGAGGCCCATGGGAAAATGGACGGCCTGGCCATCAGGGTTCCAACCCCTACGGTCTCCCTGATTGACTTCGTGGCCCACCTGAGAAAGAAAACCAATGCCGACGAAGTAAACGCCGCCTTCACCCGGGAGGCCAAGGGGAAGCTGAAGGGAATCCTGGGAGTTTCCAACGAACCCCTTGTTTCCGTAGACTATAAGGGAAGCCCTTACTCCACCGTCGTGGATACCCTCTCCACCATGGTCATAGGAGACGACCTGGTAAAGATCATCTCCTGGTACGACAACGAGTGGGGTTATTCCGTGCGGGTGGTAGACCTGGCAGAATACGTTGCAACAAAAATGCTGGCCCCGGCTGCTGTTTAACAGCCGGGTTTTTTCTTATCAAACCATGCATGGTTGATTTTATCAAAAGGCTGAATGTAAATGACGTTTGTCAAAATTTTCTCCTTGTGTTATCATTAAAATAGATTTTAACCTTTATCCTT
>SKNC01000114.1 GCA_007120745.1 Bacillota bacterium | reverse complement strand
TTGCCGGCTCAGACATTATTCTTTTAATATTCCTCCGCTATCGAGCAAAACATCAAACTTGTCGGGGCAATAGAATCCTGATACAAACAGCATAAATGTTAGGCTTGCTTTCGAGAAGCCTCATAAATTATGAGGCTTTTTTTTTTTTTTTAAAGAAAAAAAGAAATAATATGGAAATTGCTAATAGATTTCTACGTATTTTGCTTGATAATATTAAAATATGCCTTAATTATGGACGAGCAACATAAACCTAACCGAGGGAGGTGTGCCCTATGATGTCTAAAAGGCCTCTGCCTCAGTCGTCAGAGGGGTTGTAATATTGTGCCTGGATAACATATGAAAATATTTGCAGAGGTGATGGAGCCATCTGAGAAAGAGAGAACCCTGCCGAAAGTAATGCTGCACCTTGCCTGTAACAGGATAGCTATATGAACGCACTCACTCGGAGAACCCGCTAGTTGAAGTTTTCATTTAAGGATGTGAATTAATTGGACTTAAAAAGTCTCGTAAGGCTAATCGAAAAAATGAGAACCGATATTAACAAATCGTACGAGAACAGTGTTTTGATTGGCGATGTAGTTGTAAAAAAAAGCCAAGAATTGGACGAATTGTTAAATCAATACGACAGGTTTACAAAGGACTAGAAGTCTTTATAAGTTTCTCCACTGTTAACAAACGCTACTGCCGATCAGGTCTTTGTCAAATGGGAAGCTTTTGAGGATGGCCAAATGGAAATATTTCAAGCGGCAAATCAACTAAGATTACAGTTGCTTTTGCTGAAGATTAAGATCATAAAGGAAGGATGATGAAGAATGTTATGGACAGTTACGGCATTGAACCTTACAACCTTCATTGGGGTTTTGCTGGGTGCAGTGATTGTGCTATATGTTGTCAGTTAATTATGAAATTCAGATAAGGAAATCTATGAAAGCGGCATGATTGCTGCGGACACTGATTGGGTTGGAGATATTGAAGGCAGCACCCCTTGTTGGTTTACGCCCCTGCCACCAAAAATAAGCCAGGAAATGGTGGAAAAGTAAATACTTAAGAGCTCAAGAAGAGCTGCAGCGCCGAGAACATATGAATTTTGGGATTTCACTATTATTACTAGTGCTATTGCTGGTTGTAACGTTGGTTGTGCCTACGATACCTTCAGTGGAGCCACAGTCACCATCTGTGGTCCCAACTTTGTCACTACTTTAATTACCATTATCTAGCAGGTGGCAACAAAAGGAAGTTCAAGAGCTTCCGCCACTGCTTTGTGTACCACTTTACCATCAAACACATTCAAGCCCTTGGAGAGAGGCGAATTCTCCTCAATAACCTGTAAATACCCTTTTTGGGCCAGTTCCAGGGCATATGGCAGGGTAACATTACTTAAGGCATAAGTGGATGTTAAAGGAACAGCTCCAGGCATATTGGGCACGGCATAATGCAGTACTCCGCACCTTTCATAGGTAGGATCGCTGTGACAGGAAGTGCGGTCAATGGTCTCGACACATCCTCCCTGGTCAACAGCCACGTCTACAATGACAGAACCTGGCTCCATACTTTTTACCATTTCTTCCGAGCAAAGTTTTGGAGCTTTCGCACCGGTAATCAGAACGGCACCAATAAGCAGGTCCGTTCTGCCCACTGCCAATGCCATATTGTATGGATTGGAAGCCAGAGTAAGCAGTCGCCCTTGAAATACATCATCCAAATAACGCAGTCTTTGAGTATCTATATCCAGGATAGTTACCCGCGCCCCCATACCTGCTGCGATTTTTGCAGCATTTACTCCAACAATGCCCCCTCCGATAACGGTGACCTCCGCTGGTGCAACTCCTGGAACCCCTCCCAGCATAATTCCTTTTCCACCATTTGCTTTTTCCAAAAAATGTGCTCCAACCTGGGTTGCCATGCGTCCCGCCACTTCACTCATGGGTGCCAGAATAGGGATACTGCCATTTACTTGTATGGTTTCGTAAGCGAAAGCAGCCACTTTTTTCTGCATCAGTATTTGCGTTACCTCTGGTTCGGCTGCCAAGTGAAGAAAAGCAAAAAGTATCTGTCCTTCTCGTAAAAGATTGTACTCCTCCACCTGAGGCTCTTTGACCTTGTAGATTAAATCCGCCTGGCCGTAAACATCCTCAAGGGAAGGTACAATCTCTCCTCCCGCCTTAACAAATTCTTCGTCGCTTATATTGCTGCCCCGGCCGGCTCCCTGCTGAATTAGTACCCTGTGACCATCCTGGACAAGAGAAGATACAGCGCCAGGGATTACACTTATCCTGTTTTCGTCTTTTTTTATTTCCTTGGGAATTCCAATGATCATGTTGTAACTTGCCATCTCCTTTGCTTCTGGAAAACGGGTTTTATGAAACTTACCGCTATTTTTCTCCAGTTATAATCAATGTATGATACCAAAAATTCGACGTGACTTCTAATATTCCTTCCTGAAGCAATAATTAAAGTTAGGTACTAAAAGAAAAAGGTAGGGTTTTGGGCTGCTAATTCTTAACACTTCTACCCCGGAAGGCGCATATAATATATTAAATTTGTTAGGAGGTAGAAGAGTATTGATTCCAACTCATTATATTGGGTGGACCATAATATTGCTGGCTATTTTGCGATTATTTAATAAAGCAAACCTGGAACTCCGCTGGAAGCTTGCCTTTTCAACATTTACCATGATGTATTCTCTAGGGAAGCTGGCATTTGTCTATAATACACAAGCAGCAGATTTTTTTTTCTTCTGAGTGCCGCAACAATTATGATTCCTTTCCTTAAGATAAATTATAAAAAGCACACAAATATAGAAAAAATTAGCGAAGCATCACTGCTGTTTAGTATTGGCATCATTGTTTTGCTTTCGTAAAACATGGAATAAAAATTCCCGAATTAAATTAAAGCGGATATCACTTACATTTTTCAATTCAATCAATTAGAAATGATATGCCCTTTCCAAATTTTATGGAAAGGGCATAGAAATTAATTGCTGTAATTTTCCTGCAAATACAAAATAATTGTTTCTATTTCCTCCTGGTCTAGAGAAGTATTTGCAGCCATTCCTCTAACTAATTCCGGCCACTTGTCATTATCCCGGTTTGTGTAAATTTGTGCATCCCCATGACAGCCTGTACAAGACATGGCAATCAGTGCGGCTGCGTCCAGTTCTTTCTCTGCTTCCTCATCTACATCTTCACCATTTGAATCATCTTCTGTTACACCATTCACACTGTCTGCAGGTAAATCTCCTGCAGGTTCATCTGATGTATCATTTGCACAGCTCACAAAAATCATAACCATAGTTAGTACCAGCAATAAAACCAGCATTCTTTTCATAGCATGCACCTCCCGATATTAATTTTTAGGTGATAAATCTTTGTTTGATAATTATTCAAAACAAAGGTGGTATTTCCTTTTTCTATTAATAATCCTTAACAAAGGAAATATTTTAATTTGAGTCGCTTTCATTTCTTTAATAAATATGATTGCTGTTGAAGGCTTTTCAGGGAAACAAAGGCTTTGATAAAAGGCTTGGTTACAATGTCCAAAGCATTCTCTTAGCATACACAAAAAAGTTGATTAATGAAGGATTTTCTTATAACATGATATTGGCACAGCAAACATGGTTTTATCAATTCTGAGGCAGAAGACTACTTCCATCCTCCTTTTGGACATCCCAAAAAAGACTCAGAAAGAATGTAGTATAATTTTACCGATAACTTTGAAAAGGAAAGAGGTTACTACAATTGGATGCCCTGGAGATCATTAAAAAAAGAACGTCAGTGCGGACATATGAAGAAAAGCCAGTAGATGACAAATGTAAGGCGGAGCTTGAAAAAATCTGTGAGGAATACCGGCAGGGGCCCTTTGGCAGTTCCCTGCGTTTTCAGCTGTTGGACCTGGGGAAAATTAACAGGCAAGAGCTTCAAAGCCTGGGTACTTACGGTGTAATTAAGGGGGCTCGCTTATACATTCTGGGAGCGGTAAAAGAAGACAGGTACTGCATGGAAGACCTGGGCTATCTTATGGAAGAGATCATTCTAAAAGCTACTGTAATGGGCTTGGGTACCTGCTGGCTGGCAGGAACATTTAATAGGGGCAGCTTTGCAAAGCAGATGAAGCTTGAAGAGAAGGAGCTTCTGCCCGCCATTACTCCGGTGGGTTATCCTGGGGAGCAACATTCCACGGTTAATGGCCTGATACGTTTTGGAGTAAGGGCTCACCGCCGAAAGCCCTGGGAAGAACTTTTTTTCAATGCAGACGGGAAACCTTTATCAAAAGAAGAGGCCGGAACCTATAGGGATGCTCTGCAAGCAGTGAGATTGGGTCCTTCGGCAACCAACCGCCAGCCCTGGCGGTTAGTGAGAGACCTTCACGGTAAATATCACCTGTATTTAAAAGAGACACCGCTGTATAACCGGGTTTTAGGAAAAATTCGCATCCAAAATATTGACATGGGCATAGCCATGTGCCATTTTGAGTTGGTAGCTCGACAAAGGGGAAACCAGGGTAGCTGGCAGGTGAAAGAACCGGAGTTAGATTTTCCGGGGTTAAAGTACATTGCATCCTGGCTGGAGGATTAAGAATGAGGGCACCTGCGGAATGCAGGTGCCCTCAGAATAATGTTGAGATGATCAAGGATGTCTGCCGCAAAACGGCAGGCATCCTTGATATTAGGAGAAGTTGGATAAGTCCAAGAAACAACCAAGTATATGATTAACTCTACAACTTATAAGTTTTGAGAAAAATTCTTTCGCATATGATTTGAAGTGTCTTTAATCCCCGCTGGTTGTATATTATGGTCAAAAACCCTGGTCATTGCTTCATACTCTCCTGACTTAATAGCCTCAATCAATTCCTGTTCATTTGTCACAGGATATTTAAACTGGGTATAAAAACGACCAATTTCGTTTAATTGATGGGCATCGCTTCCGCCAACACCGGGAAGTTTCAACTGCAAGGCTGCAGATCTTGCCACTTCATTCAGCATTCCCGGGGTATTCCCATTTTTTACTTCAATGGCATGACAATCCGTGAGGCTAAAAATTTTATCTCCCAGGGCTCTTTTGAAACGCCGGTATGGATGGGCAGCTATGGCAGCACCGCCAGAAGCAGCAACCATTTTCAGCATTTCCTCTGCCGTATACTTTCCTTCTTCTATATCTTCTTCCAGCCCAAACACCAGGAAATCCCCTTCCACAGTATTCACTTCCATGCCTTTAAAAATCAAGAAATCTTTTTCCCTGCCAATTTTCTCAGCTACTCTTGCCCCATACAGAGTGTCATGGTCAGTGACGCAGATAGCGTCCAGGCCAATATGTTTGGCATAATCAATCATCAGACAGATGTCAATACTGCTGCAGATGGAGGATACATTTGTATGGACGTGCATGTCAATGTTCATAATCATAAAGTCCTTTTCCTAAATCTTTTACTTGCATTATATATTATTATACACTAAAAAAACAAAAAAATCTTTATTAAAAACATTCCTTTTAGTTATGAAGGGGCTTTAACGTAGCTCACTTTTGTTATAACCTTTGCATTACCGAAAAGGTTGTTGATGTAATGCGTTAAGTATAACAATTTTTTAAAGTAACTCTTACAGTGCATAACAAAACATTATTTCAAGTATAAAAATATATATGATAATATTAGATAAATGACGGAAATGGTCAATTTTTAACAGCATAAGAACATCACGAAATTAGCTCAAACCTGTTAACTTATTCTATGCAGTTTTTTAAAAGGAGGTGAAGTATCGCACTAGTAATGCGGGACAGGCTTTGCTTTTGTAAGGGGAGGTTCACGATTAAGACATTAAATACTATTTATGAGGGGGTAATAAGACATTGAAGATGGAGTCGCTTTTCAGGAAAAGTAAAATCGCTAAATTAATTATTTGTTTTATGGCTTTTGTGCTGGTTTTCTCCATGTTTGCCGGTTGTGGTGGCGATAATGGTACGGATACGGAAAATGGTGCGGCAGCTGATACCAATGGAGACCAGGAGAAAGAGTATGACACCCTTCAGATTTACGCTGCCTACGGTGGATTGGACAATATTATGGCAGCCTTTACGGAAGCCACCGGAATTGAAGCCGAATATATCAGCATGTCCTCCGGAGAGGTGCTTTCCCGGATGAGAGCTGAAAGCGGCAGAGCCCTTGGGGATGTCTGGTTTGGCGGCGGAGTTGATAGTTTCATGGTGGCCGCAGAAGAGGACTTACTGGAAGCCTATATTTCTCCAGAAGCCCAATACATTGATGACAAGTTTAAAGACCCGGATGGATACTGGACCGGTGTTTCCATAGTACTGGTTACCCTGGTGGTCAACAAAGACCTGGCAGAAAGCAAAGGGATTCCAATTCCTGAAACCTGGCAGGAACTGACTGACAATCATTATAAAGGGGAAATATTGATGCCCAACCCGGGGATTTCAGGTACTGCGTATACTTTTATCACTTCCATATTACAGATGTTGGGAGAAGAGGAAGGATGGGCGTTCCTGGACAAGCTGGATGAAAATATGCCTTATTATGCAGAACGGGGAAGCGAGCCTCCTCAAAAAGCCGGCCTGGGTGAAGTGATGATTGGTGTCAGCCCTGATGGAATCGGGGTCAAGAGAGAAGGATATCCCGTGGAAGTAGTATACCCCTCCGACGGAACTGCCTGGTGGCATTCTCCGGTGGCCATTATAAATGGGACTAATAACCTGGAGGCAGCCCAAAAGTTTGTGGACTGGACCCTTACTGCAGAGGGACAGGCTGTGCTGGCCAAGGAAAGCCCCCGGCCCAGCACTCGGCCCAATGTGGAGCTGCCTGATGATGTTCCAGACTTAGATTCCTTAAACCTGGTGGATTATGATTTCGATGAGGCCGCAGTTAAAAGAGATGCTATTGTAGATGAGTGGAGCAGAAGGTACGCCAACTAACATTATACTAAGACCACCGGTTAAAGGGGATTAACAATCCTTTAACCGGTGGTCATTTAAACGCGTCGTTGTGTATTACTCAATAATACTATATATCATCTTAGAAGGAGACAAGGGGACGGTTCTTCTGTCTTATTTTCTTCCATCTGATGGTGCAGCTTATAAATTATTTTAGATAATGAGGGTTATCACATGGAATCATATCTTTGGAAAATTAAAGACCGGCTTACCGAATTAATTTTTTGGGGGATGGCCATAGCTGTCCCTATTATTCTGCTGACTTTT
>SKNC01000074.1 GCA_007120745.1 Bacillota bacterium | reverse complement strand
TGGACTCCATGTACTCCCGCTTCAAATATTGCCTGTTCACCCTGCTCCCTGATTTCCACTTCCACTTCCTGCTGCGCTTTCTGAACCATTTCTTCAATTCGGGCCGGATGAATACGGCCATCGGATATTAGCTTTTCCAGAGCAATTCTTGCAATCTCCCTGCGAATGGGGTCAAACCCTGAAAGAATCACAGCTTCAGGGGTGTCATCAATAATCAAGTCAATACCGGTCAGGGTTTCCAGCGTACGAATATTTCTGCCTTCTCTTCCGATAATTCTGCCCTTCATCTCATCGTTGGGCAGAGCAACTACCGAAACGGTGGATTCCGCAGCATGATCCGCGGCACATTTTTGGATGGCGGTGGTAATTACATCTCTAGCCTTCTTTTCCGCATCTTCTTTTGCCCTGGATTCCAATTCCTTAATCATAATGGCCATCTCATGCTTAATTTCATCTTTTACCCTTGCCAGGAGCAGTTCTTTTGCCTCCTCCGAAGTCATACCGGAGAGCCTTTCCAGTTCCTGCAGCTGTTTCTTAAAAAGCTCTGATAATTTCTGCTTCCTTTTTTCTGTTTCTACTTCCACCGATTTAATCTGTTCTTCCTTTTTCTCTATGGAGGATAATTTCTTATCCAGGGATTCCTCTTTATGCAGCATTCTTCTTTCTAAACGCTGAAACTCGTTTCTTCTTTCTTTGCTGTCCCTATCAAATTCTGCTCTCTGTTTATGAATTTCCTCCTTGGCCTCCAGAATAGCTTCCCTCTTTGTAGATTGGGCTTGTTTTTTAGCTTCATCCAATATTTTTAAAGCTTCGCTCTCAGCTGAAGCAATGGCTGCCTCGGCAATCTTTTTTCTTAGAAAATAACCGACAGCAAACGCAGCTAAAAATGTAACCAGTATGATTGCAACTATAATCCAGATGTCTACATTATTCACTTCAATCACCTCCCGATTCAAAATAGAAAAACAAAATAACTTGATACAAATAGAAAAAGCCGTATAAGAACGGCTCTTTAAGAGAATTCAGGCTATAAAATAATCAAACACCAGTAAAGGGCACATAAAATATGATGAGATGTACCTCTGTCTTATATGCAGTTACATGTTTTCTTATTCTATGAAAAGCCTTTATTTTTCCCAAGGTAAATATTATAAAAGGTACAATACCTCAAGGATTATTTCTCTTATAAGCCTGCTCCTACAAATTCAATTATATCCATTTCCAGTAAATAACTGCATGGTAAAACTATTCAAGAAGGTCACGTGATAATTGTACCTTTTTTTTGTTTTTATGTCAAGGAATCAAAGGGCTGGCGTTACGCCTCTTCAGAATCATGGTTTTCTGCTGTTTCATCCCTTACAGCGGCTGCAGAAAGGTCAAAAACTTCCCGAATTTTATTTTCCAAAGCGTCACAGATTTCCGGATTTTCCTTTAAATGCTGACGGGCATTTTCTTTCCCCTGGCCCAGTCTCTCTTCTCCCAATGAGTACCAGGCACCGCTCTTGTTGATTAAATCAATATTCAGCCCAACATCCAGAACACAATTCTCCTTAGATATACCTTCTCCGTAGATAATATCAAATTCGGCCTGTTTAAAAGGTGCTGCCACTTTGTTTTTTACAACTTTAACCCGGGTACGGTTTCCTATCATATCATTTCCCTGCTTTAGTGTCTCGATTCTCCTGACATCCAGCCTGACAGAGGAATAAAATTTCAGAGCTCTACCCCCCGGAGTCGTTTCAGGATTACCAAAAAATACACCTACTTTTTCCCTGAGCTGATTAATAAAAATTGCAATGGTTCTAGACCTGCTGATAACCCCAGAAAGTTTCCTTAATGCCTGAGACATGAGTCGAGCCTGGAGCCCGACATGGGCATCTCCCATATCCCCTTCCAGTTCTGCCCTGGGAACCAGGGCAGCAACAGAATCCACCACCAGAACATCTACAGCACCGCTTCTCACCAGAGTTTCGGCAATTTCCAGGCCTTGTTCTGCAGTATCCGGTTGGGAGATAAGCAGGTTTTCAATATCTACCCCAAGCCTTTTCGCATAAGTTGGATCCAGCGCATTTTCCGCATCAATAAAAGCAGCATAGCCGCCTCTCTTCTGAGCCTCCGCCACCACGTGCAGGGCTACGGTAGTTTTCCCAGAGGATTCCGGACCATAGATTTCAACCACTCTACCCCGGGGCATACCCCCCACACCTAACGCAATATCCAGGGGAAGACAACCCGTAGGAACTACATCCACATTTAAAAGAGCTGCAGACTCTCCCAGCTTCATTATTGAACCTTTGCCAAACTGTTTTTCAATCTGATGAAGAGCCATCTCCAAGGCTTTTGCCTTTTCCATATTATAAACCTCCCAAAATTATTTATTTATACCAAAAAAAACGCACTAAGAACATTTGTTTGTATAGTATTCTTTAACTCTGTACCTTTTTCCTGCCACTTTTTCAAAATTTTTTTATTTCCTTTAACTTTTTTGCGGCATCCTTTTTTGCGACAACGGGAAGGGTTCTCGATTGTCGCATTTTGCATAAATTAAAAAAACACCCTTCTATTATACCATATTTTATAAAATATGGTATAATTAAGTTATTTATACCATATAGTGGTTATTGTGCCGAGGTATGCAATAAATTGCAGCAGCAATCTTAGACCAATCCTTTTTAAAGTTAAGGTAAACCCTTTAATTGAATTTTCTTTAAAACAGAATATATGGGACCACTACGGGCCAGCTGACTTTTTATAAAATGAATTTCACTTATTTTTTGTGGACCTATGCAAAAATCTTGATTATCCTTAGCTTGTTTTATGAGTTCCGGAAGATTATCCCGGGACTTTACCCTGCCTATGGTTAAATGTGGTGAATATTTTTGTTTTAATTCCTTTTCTTCAAGAAACCCTGCCTTCCATAAAGAAGTTTTAACTAAATGAGCCAGCTGCAGCATTTCATCTTTTCCTTCTTTTACCCCTATCCATAGAACCCGGGGCCTTTTAACGTCAGGGAAAGCACCTAAACCTTGAAAAGAAAGATGAAAAGAGGATACATGAACACAGTCCTCCAATACCCGGTAATAATCAGGAAGCTTGTCTTCCATCACATCTCCCAAAAAAAGCAGCGTCAGGTGCAGGTTCTTTGGATTCACCCACTTAATATCGGCATCACTTTTTTTTAAGGTTTCCTGGAGGTCAGAAACCAGCTTTACGGTTTTAATATCTACAGGTACAGCTATAAATGCTCTAACAACCTCCACTTTTTTCCTCCTTAGAAACTAACTTTCTTCCTCCGTTACATCCTGGGGAAGCAGCACCCTTTCCAGGCTGAATCCGCTGTGGAGCTGGAATACTTTAATGATATCATAAGCAATAAGCCTGTGAGCCTCTTCTTCCTCAGCAAAGTGAAGCAGAACTACGCTGTAGGGCACTTCTTTTCGGGTTTGAAATCCACGAATACCGGCAGCACCAGTGGTTCCTGCATTAAACAGCATGGTACCCTGCTCATCCTGAACATCCAGGGAATGGGTATGACCGTTCAGGATTACCGGCACTGAACCAATCAGCCCGTCAGATATTGCCGGGTGGTGCACTGCAACTATATCTGTGGGCTCTCCTTCCTCAACTACAACTTCCAACCTTTGGGCATAATCCTGCAGGACCTCCTTTTCTCTTACCACCATTTCCACGGAACGGGAGGAGGGGTCCTTTATTCCGGCAATCACCAGGCCCAGCATATTAATTTTTCCCTCTTCCAAAACAATCACGTTGTCAATTTCTTTCATCCGGCTGATTACTTCCGGGGAATCATGATTGCCCGGGACAAAAACATAAGGAACATCAAAATCAACCAGGTCTGCAATCAAATCAGCTTCCAATGGGGTTCCAAAATCAGTGACATCCCCGGTATCAATGACCAGGTCAACATCAAAGGTATTGATTACCTGGCTTGTAAACTTCATTCCCACCGGGTTATTATGAATGTCTGATACATGCAGCACCTTCAATTCTCCATCAATAACTCCCAGGGGCTCAATTCTGTCAATTTTTTCAAAGACATTGTAGATACTGGTGGCCATTACCTCCATCTGTTCCCCCAGGGTATTTACTTTAATTATACTTTCCTCCACCAGGCCAACCATCCAGGGAGCTGCACTCAATACCCCTTCAAATTCCGGGTTGGAAAAAGCCATGGTATTATAAGAAAAAATAGCAGCCAGGATGAAGATGCCAATAAGAACTAATCCGATGCTTCCGCCCATCAAAACAGGCTTTATCTGCCTCATCCCGGAAAGATAAACCCCGGCGGCTCCCCCCAAAAATCCCAGCGCCAGAACCCTCAGAACAAAGTAATACAAAAACTGCCGGATCTGATGTTGAAGCTGGTCTATATATTCCTCCTGGGCAAACCTGGGGATCGCCTCCTGGAGCATCTCCAGATTGATATTATTTAAAGTAACTTGAAGATTTAACGGCGGCAAATGAGTTTGTGCCATGACCATGCCGAAAGGAGGCACGGTTAACGAGGTAACACCCCGATGTGATATCCCAAGGTTTAATTCTAATTCCAGAGCACTTAATGGCACCACTACACTGCTAAATAAACTGACAAATATTATCATTCCAATGACTGCGAGAAGAGCAATTTTAAGATACTCTTTTTGCTGCATTACATCACCTTTTATTATGAATTATTATATAAGGATAATTTCGGTGAGCTTTTTACTCTGTAAATCCCAGGAAGTAGAGGCGGAGCAGGTTCAGAGCATATACCGCTGACTGCTCTTTGATGCTGACCCGGTCACCCCAGAAGTTACATCTCTGGCAGTATGTCCCCCTGGGAGTGCTGAGGGCAATATATACCAGCCCCACTGGTTCCATGGGGTCATCAGAGGGTCCTGCGTAACCGGTAATGGAAAGTCCAAAATCAGCCATGGCGTAGGACTTGATGTTGTCCGCCATGATTCGGGCCGTCTCTTCACTCACTGCCCCAGCGGTATCCAGAATCTCTTTGGGTACTTTTAATAGTTCCATTTTCGCTTCATTGCTGTAGCAGACAATTCCCCTGACGAAATAATTGGAACTGCCGGGAACATTGGTAAGCTTGTGGGCTAAAAGCCCTCCGCTGCAGGATTCTGCGGTGGCCACCGTAAATTCCCCTTCAAAAAAAAAGCCTGCCACCACTTCCTCCAGGGTTTCCTCCTCCGCACCGTATAGAAAGGAACCCAGCTTGCCCTTTATTCTTTCCTCTGTTTCTTGAATCATCTCCTGCACCCGGGACTGGTCATCACCTTTTACGGTAACATAAATATGCACTTCCGTGTGCTGAGCCATGAGAACAACTCTGGGGTTACCTTCCAGATCAATGAGCTCTGAAAGCCTCTGCTCCAGCGTAGCTTCCCCCAGGCCGATAACTCTTAGAACCCGGGTTTTTATGATTCCTGCCGAAGCTTTACGCTCCAGGTAAGGAACTACCGACTGTTCTACCATGGGCTTCAGTTCTTCCGGGGGGCCCGGTAAGAGTATTATTAATTTTTCCTGCAGTTCAATAATTATTCCAGGAGCTGTTCCGTTCTCATTGGGCATAAGAACGGCTCCTTCAGGAACATACGCCTGCTTTCGCCTTTTTTCCTCCAGCTCTATGCCCACTTTTTCATAGAGCTTTTCCAAGTGTATCTCCCAGTCCAGACTTTTCTCCAGCGCCAGCCCCGCTTCCTGACAGACCACTTCTTTGGTAATGTCGTCCACCGTAGTCCCCATTCCTCCGGTAAGAATAATCAGCTCAACCCGTTCCCAGGCCTTTCGAAATGCGGAACCAATACTACCGCTCTGGTCTCCCACTACAGTGTGGCACATCAACTCTATGCCCAGCGAAGCAAGCTTTTTGGAGAGAAAACTGGCATTTTCGTTGAGTACATAACCCAAAAGCACTTCGTTCCCAACATTGATAATCTCCGCTTTCATATTCCGGCTCCTCCAGTTTATTTATACTTCCTGCAAAATCTATTAAGTATAAATAAATTGTAACCTTTTCTACCGAATTATGCAAAAAAATAAGCAGCGTTATGAGCTGCTTACTTTAAGGGTTTCCTTGCATCCGGAGAGAATCTTTCTGAAAGCTTCTCCAGATATTTTTTCCTGGGTAAGAAGGTAATCCGCCACTTCTTTAATCAAGTCTTTATAACAGCCGATAACTTCCTTTACCTTGGTTTCTTCTTTTTCAATGATATTACTGATAATATCATGAAGTATTCTCCCTGGAACATCCTGCAGGCACACCACTCCCAGGGATGACATCCCGGAACTAACCAGCTGTTTGGCTATACCAACAGCCTGTTGAAAATCTGAAGCAGCACCGGTGCTTCGGCTGCCTAAGATCTCCTCCTCCGCCAGGGAACCGGCCAAAAGGATATCAATCTGCCCCTCTAAATATTCCCGGGTATACAGGTGAAAATCTTTATCGGGCGTTTGTCTCATATACCCCAGTGCTTTTCCCCGGGAGGTGGTAGTAATGCTGGAAACTGAACCGGGCCTGATGGTTTCACTCAAAAGAGCATGTCCTGTTTCGTGTATGGCGATTCGCCACAATTCATCAATGTCCGGTTTTCTATCCATTTTCTCTCCCATCATTACTTTATCCACTGCCTCCAGGAAATAACGGTGACTGATAAATTTTTTTCTATCTCTCATAGCCAAAATGGCTGCCTCATTGGTTACGCTCTCCAGGTGTGCCCCGGAAAAACCAAAAGTCTCCTGGGCTACAGCCCTGAGATTTACATCCCTGGATAATGGCTTGTTCCGGGTATGGAGCCTGAGAATCTGCTCCCGACCCTCCACATCAGGCAAATCCACATTAACAATTCGGTCAAAACGCCCGGGCCTTACCAGGGCAGGATCCAGAAGTTCGGAACGATTGGTGGCAGCAACAATTAAAATCTTCACCTGGTCCTGATTAGATATGCCGTCCATTTCCACCAGCAGCTGGTTTAATGTCTGATCATATTCCAGGTGGCTTCCGTGACTTCCCCTCTTGCCCCCTAATATTTCTATTTCATCAATAAAAATAATGGCGCTGTTTTTTTTCTGACGTTTGGTCATTTCCCGGGCCTGGTTAAACAGCTGCCTGACTCTTTGAGCACCAACCCCGGCATAAACTTCTATAAATTCACTACCGGAAACCGATAAAAATACTGAATCGGTATAGCTGGCCGCTGCTTTTGCTAAAAGTGTTTTTCCGGTCCCCGGAGGACCCACCAGTAAAATTCCCTTTAATGGTCGTATGCCCATCTTCATGATAATCTTTGAGTTTTTCACAAAATCCAGGGCTTCTAACAGCTCTTTTTTGGCCGCAGCATGTCCTCCGATACGGTCAAAATTAATTTTTTCAATGCTGCCTTTACGGCTTTCCACGGCACTGAAGCTTTTGTTCAGGCCCTTAAACCCCACCAGGTAATAAAGAACCAAAATCAGGCCTCCCATAAAGAACCAGGGAATTACGTTAAAACCCTGCTGCACCAATATAATCGCTGCAGCGATTCCAAAACCAATGGATACTTCTTTAATCACTGATTAACACTCTCCCCCATTGATTCTTGTCCATCTGAACCTGGGTAACGGGAGACAATTTCAAATAAATAATGTCCGGACTGCTTCACTTGAAAATAAATTTTATCCTCTCCTACGATCAGTCGATAATCATCAACATTGTATCCGGACATAATTTCCCCAACCCGTTCAGACATTTCTACAAAATTTCCTGTTACTGCGGCTTCCTGAAGATGGTAGTGAACCCTGTAAAAAATCTCTTCCAATTGTTTATTTCGAAAGTCTACCAGGGTGACCTGATACTTTCTGTTTCCCATAATTTCAGAAACTTCTTTGTTTATAATACTCTCGTGTTCCCGCAAATTATCCACATATTCTAATTCCAGTACTATTTCCAGGGTATCGCCCTGTTGACTGATTTCCACGTCCTTAATCTCTTTCTTTTCTGCAAAAAGTTGAGTCAGTGGCTCCTCCACAACCTGTTTCTGCTGATAAAATTGAAAACCGTAAAAAACGCTGATTAAAAATAGAAAAGCGACGAGAACCACGGGCCATCTAATATTTTTAATCACCCCGTAAACATCCTCTCATTTCCCTCGGGCTTTTTTAATGCTTGTTTACATAATGATTATAACACAGGAAAAAAACATGATTCAATGGAAATTATAGGCGCTGCAAAGGAAAAGCACGGAATTCCTCCGTGCTTATTGACCGTCCCCTTTTTAGAAAATTATTTTAACTGTTCCCCTGGTTTCAGGTCAACCTGTTCAACAAACTCTTCCGAGCTAATCTTCCCTTCCCCCGGCAGCTGTACTCTTTTTACCAGGATGGAACCGCTGCCCGCAGCCACTTTAAATCCATTCCCCTCCAACAGTTCTACTACTTCCCCCGGGCTGGCTCCTGAAACAGGTTCAGAAGCCTCTCCTTCCCAGATTTTTAATTTTTTGTCCCGAAACAGGGAATGTGCCCCCGGCGAAGGATTTGACCCTCGGATTAAATTATGAATGATTTCGGCGGGTTTTTCCCAGTCAATTTTTACATCTTGTTCAGTAATAACCGGTTGGAAAGAGGACTGGCTTTCCTCCTGGGGAATTCGAGGCGCCCTCCCCTCCCTGATAAGCTTCACCGCCTGTGCAATCAGGTCGATACCCAGGGGATAGAGCTTGTTAAAGTAGACGGAACCTACACTATCTTCAGGTTCAATGGTTACTTTTTCCTGCAGGATAATATCCCCGGTGTCTACCCCTTCATCTATGTAATGTACAGTTACACCGGTTTCTTTCTCCCCGCTGATTACCGCCCAGTTGATGGCTGAACCGCCTCGATATTTGGGAAGTAAAGAAGGATGATAATTAATTCCGCCATGGGCTGCCATTTGAATCACTTCATAAGGCATAAAATCAGTAACAAATACCAGAACAAAAAGGTCAGGTTTCAGCTCTTTCACCCAGGGAATTACCGATGGGTCTTTCAGTCGGTGGGGGCCCCTGCCAGGTGGTTGAAGAACAGGGATCCCTCTCTCCACGGCCAAATCCTTCACCGGGTTGGATCTGCCCCTGGGGTCATCGGGTACAGTTATTGTACCCACCACCTGTTCCCCCTGCTTCAACAGAGTCTCCAGGCATTCTTTACCAAAGGGAGCCTGCCCTACCAGTATTATTTTCATCTTGAGCACCTCCTGAGATAATTTTCAATAACCTTTCATATTCTACATAAGTCCAAAATAACTCTAGGTTGATTATATTTGAAATTGATTGAAAATTCAATCAATTTTTATGCTCTTCCCTGCAAATCATAAGCCCCGGCAGCGGTAATTTTCACCTGGACTATTTCTCCTGCCCTTAAGGGAAAATGACTTTTTACATATACCGCTCCGTCCACCTCTGGAGCCTGACCGGCATACCTGCCGGTATAATAATTTTTTCTATTGGGAACTTGTCCTTCTATTAATACCTCCAGCCTATCCCCCAAAAGGTTTTTATTTTTCTCCAGAGATATTTTTTTCTGCAGTTCCATAAGCGATAAAAATCTTTCCTCTTTTATTTCCTCCGGAACCTGATTTTCCATAAGAGCTGACGGTGTATTCTCCTGAGGAGAGTAGCTGAAAAAACCTGCCCGGTCAAACCGAATTTCCTCTAGAAATGAATACAGCTCCCTGAAGTGCTCCTCTTTTTCTCCGGGGAAGCCCACCATAAATGAACTTCTTAAGACGATTCCAGGTATTCTTTCCCTCAGCTTTTCCACCAGCTGCTTTATCTTTGCCTTACGGAAGGGACGCCTCATTTTAACTAAAATATCCTGATGGGCATGCTGAAGGGGCAGGTCCAGGTAACTGCAGACTTTCTCTTCCCGGGACATCACCCCCATCAGTTCCCCGGTGATTCCCCCAGGATATCCATAAAGAACTCTTATCCATTGAATTCCGGCAATTGTGACCAGTTCTTCTAACAGCAGGGATAGGCTTACTTTCCCGGGATGAATATCCCTGCCGTACCCAGTGGTATCCTGTGCAATCAGATTTATTTCTTTAACGCCGTTTTCTGCCAGGCTCTGCACCTCCCGCGCAACAGAAACAGGTTCTCTGCTGCGGTATCTGCCTCTAAGCTTTGGAATAACACAAAAGGAACATCGATGGCTGCATCCTTCAGCAATTTTTACATAGGCGGTATAAGGGGGGGTGCTTAGAACCCTAGGGAAGGTATGATCATAAAGAAAATGGGGCGTATCAACACATACCGGCCTCTTTCCCTCCAATGCCTCAGAAAGGACCTCCACGATCTTGTGAAAACACCCTGTTCCCACAACTCCGTCCAGTTCGGAAATCTCTTTTACCAGTTCTTCACCGTGCCCCTGGGATAGACACCCCGCCGCTAAAAGAATTTCACAGTTCCCCCGTTTCTTATATTCCGCCATTTCCAGCAGTGTTTCTATGGACTCCTCCTTAGCAGGATCAATAAATCCGCAGGTATTTACAATTAGTATTTGAGCCCGGAACGCTTCAGAGGTAATATGGTATCCGGCCCTCTGCAAAAGCCCCAGCATTACTTCTGTATCCACCAGGTTTTTGGCACACCCCAGCGATATAATTCCTACTAATTTTTCTGCCATCAGCAGTACCCCCTGTTTTCACACATATCGTCTCTCTTCGGCAATAAAAACATCCCGTAAGCATGCCATTCCACTCCACGGGATGTTTTCTACAGAATTGTCTTATAGAAAAGTCTCCAGTCCCTTGTTCTTTGAACAATTTATTCTTCACTTACATCATCGGACTGTGGAATCCTGATGGTTATTGTAGCCGGAGTTCTAAAGTCCTCCGTAGCCACCTCCAGGCCGCCTGCCGTAACCTGAGCAGCCGGTGGATTTCCCAGCCGAAGCCTCAGCTCATTTTCCGCTGTTTCACTGATGTTCTGTCCGCTTTCATAATTTCCCCTGACAATTTCTTCTTCATCTACTACCAGGCTGACCCAGCACCGTCCGTTAAAGGATATTTCTATGTTTATTTCTTCCTGGTTCAGCAGTTCATAAACCACTACTTCTCCTGAACTTTCTACCAGTAAAAGCTCAGGTTCTTTCACTTCTTCTATTTCCTCATCATCCTCGGAAGGCAGGAAGCTTTCATCATTTTCATCTTCTTCTGCGGGCCCGTCGTTTCCAGGGTCTGCTGAATCCACCGGGATGCCCTCATTATAGTCAGCAAAATATTCCTGGTAAAGCTTTATTCCTCCAAACAACAGCAGTATTACCAGGATTCCAACAATTAAGTTTTTCCATATACTATCTGCTCCGGTGTACAGGGGCTTTGCTTTCTCTTCCCTTTTTATTTCCACCGGTTCCGGGGTTTCGGCTTTCTGCTGGTTATACCAGTTCATCAGTTCTGCCTCGTCCAGCCCAAGGATTTTGGCATATATTCGAATTGAACCCTTGACATATACCTCCCCCGGAAATAAACTGGTGTCCCCTTCTTCCAGGGCCTGCAGATACCGGGGTTGTATCTTCGTTATTTCTGAGATTTCTTCATATGTCATCCCTTTTTCTTCCCGGGCGTTTCTTAGAATTTCCCCAATTTCCTTCATACTGCACCTCCTGCTATACTGTATGAAATGCCGTCATTAACAACACCGTTGTTGTATAAAGAAAGGTTACAATTACAATAATGGTCAGAAAGGACGCTAAGCAAGTAATCATATTGGATAATGGTCATGATAAATTTTTCAAGTAAGATGGCAGCTGTTCGGGACTTATCAGGACCCTTCGAGCCTTGCTGCCCTCGTAGCCGCTGACGACTCCCATCCTTTCCATTTCATCAATGAGTCTTCCTGCTCTGACATGGCCTATACGAAATTTTCGCTGTAAAAATGATATGGAAGCCTGGCCCGAATGGACCACTTCCTTTAAAGCGTCAGGGAAGACTTCGTCAATTTCTCCCGGTTCTCCTGCTTCATCCTCGGCTTCTGTAATATTTTTTTGCTCCATAATTTCTATGCCCTGGCTTTTGATATATTCAACAATTCTCTTGACATCTTTTTCAGAAATAAAGGCACCCTGAATTCTTTTTGGTTTTAAAATGCCTACGGGGTGATAAAGCATATCCCCTTGCCCTATAAGCTTTTCCGCTCCTCCCATATCCAGGATCACCCGGGAATCTGCATTGGAGGATACCGCAAAGGCAATTCTGGTAGTGATATTTGCTTTAATGACTCCGGTGATTACATTCACCGAAGGACGCTGTGTAGCAATTACCAGGTGAATCCCCGCCGCCCGGGCCATCTGGGCCAACCGCGCTATTGCATCTTCCACATCGTGAGGAGCTACCATCATGATATCCGCCAGTTCGTCAATAACAACCACAATATAAGGCAGTATTTTTAAAGAGTCTCCCTGTCGTTTGGCCAGTTCATTATAGCTGACAATGTCCCTGACCCCTTCCCGGGCAAACCTCTCATACCGGTCTTCCATTTCCTTGACCATCTTTTTTAAGGCAACCGACGCCTTTTTCTTGTCGGATATTACCGGCGATAGCAGGTGTGGGATCCCATTGTATGTATTTAATTCAACATACTTTGGGTCAATCAATAAAAATTTCACTTCATCGGGCCTGCTTTTAAATAAAATACTTACAATAATGGTGTTTAAACATACACTTTTCCCGGACCCGGTAGCTCCGGCAATTAAAAGGTGAGGCATCTTTGAAAGGTCCACAATCACCGGATTTCCATAAATGTCGTTTCCTAACCCTATAGATAACGGCGATGTAGATTCTATAAAAGCCGGGGATTCCAGCACATGCCTCAGATAAACCGGTGAAATCATCTGGTTAGGGACCTCAATCCCTACAGCGGCCTTTCCGGGAATAGGCGCCTCTATTCTAACTCCAGGAGCTGCCATGCTCAGTGCCAGGTCATCGGCCAGGCTTACAATATGGCTGACCTTCACGCCTTTTGCCGGCTGTAATTCGTAACGGGTTACGGTGGGTCCCGAGTGAACCTGAATGTTATTTACCCTGACACCAAAATTCTTTAAGGTGCTTTCCAGAACTCTGGCTCTGTCTAAAGCCAGTTTGCTCTGCTGTTTGTCCTTCACCTGAATTCTCTGGGGCAGCAGGGTAAGCTCCGGAAGACAATACTCTGAGATTTCTTCATTGTTCACTACCAGTGTCAGCTGACTGGCTGCAGCCTTTTTTTCTTTTTGGGGTTTTTCCGTTTCCCTTTCTTCAATTTCCTCTTCTTGATTTTTACTTTTCTCTTCCTGAAATTTTCGGGGATACGATGGAGAATTATATGAGGAATCTGCCGTTACTGCTCCCTGTTCAGCCATGGGAGCCGCGGTCAAATTCTGGTTCTCCGAAAAAACAGGTGCTTGAGAAATAATTTCCACGTTTTTTTCTTCTACTTCTTCGGTAAAAAGAATGTGATATAAATCCAGGAAAAAAGGTTTTAATTTGGGAAATATTTTTTTTGCATAGGAGGAGAACATATGGAAAAGCTGGGTTAATGAAATATTTATAATTAAGAGAAAAGCAATAATCCCCAGGGTAGCCACCACAATGTAACTTCCAATCTCTCCGAAAAAATAAAAAAGTACAATGGCAAGAAGAGAACCGATGAGGCCTCCACCCTGTCTCTGAATCCCCATTCTGTAGCTTGCTTCGTAAATACTCATCCCCTCTAAAGGGGCTTCAATCATTAGATTAAGATGAACCGTGACCAGTAACAAAAAAAGTAAAATAACCATCCCCGCAAATCGAGTCCGGCTGTTTTCTATCCTGGTAACAAATATATTATTTAACCCCAACAAACATACCAGCAGAGGAATAACAAACGCCAGGTCCCCCGCCACAAAGTGCAGAAAACCGCTGAGTATCTCACCAATGGTTCCTGTTTGGGGCGTAAAGCGCAGGCCAGCAAAACAGAGCAAACCCAGCGCTACCAGAAAGAGACCTCTCAATTGATGCTTGACATCGTCTTTTAAATCATTAAAAAAGCCAAACATTAGTGCACCTCTTTATTCAAGCCTGTACACTTTTTTTAATTAAGTGCTCCAGGTCATATAATTTTAGTTAATAAATAAATTACGTCCACTGAACAACCTGCCATAGAATTACCAGTGAGCCTGCCATCCAGCAGTAATATGCGAAATAATGAAGATTGCCGGCATTCAGTACCCTGATCAGTGTTCTGATGGCAAAAACTCCAGAAATAAATGCCACCACTGTTCCCAGGGCCAGAGGTACGACAGATATATTTTCTGCTCCTGTGGACAGCAGTTCCCGACCCTCCAGTACAGTGGCTCCCAAAATTGCCGGAAGTGATAAAAGAAATGAATACCTGATGGCTGTCTCCCGGTTCAACTCCCTGAAAAGAGCTGAAGAAATAGTGGCTCCTGACCGTGAGATTCCGGGAATTATTGCAAACCCCTGAAAAAGACCTACAATGAGTGCATCACTAACCTTCATTTTCTCAACTGTTTTTCTCCCGGGAACTTTCCAGTTAATCAGCCAGAGGAGGCTGCCGGTGACTAAGAGCATAATTCCAACAACTAAAACAGAACTGAAAAGATTAACAAAAAATGGTTGAAACCCCAGGCCCATCAATCCTGTAGGTATACAGCCCAAAAAGATGAGAAGCAGCAATTTCCTGCTGACCCTGTCGTCATTAAGAAATAAACCTGCCGCAGCCAGCTTCTTTATGTCCGGGAAAAAGACCCATACGATAGAACCCAGGGTGCCGAAGTGAACCAGGACTTCAAAAGTTATCCCAGGCTCCTTGACCCCCAGCAAAAATTGTGTAATTACCAGGTGTCCTGAACTGCTTACCGGAAGAAATTCAGTCAACCCTTGAACCAACCCCAAAAATAAAGCTTCCCAGACGGTCATAAGATCCCCCTTATTTTCTTACAGTCAATATCTAGTAAAATATACTCCTCTATATTTTACTATTTTACATAAATTAAAAAAACCCTTTATATGGAGTAAATACTTTTATTCACTGCTTATTTATCATTTTTTTTAATTTTATACAAATGCAATTTTTAGAACTTCTAAATACATTAGAGCCGATGCCAACCCCCTTGTTCTCCGGTGTAAGAAATAGAATGAAACGGGTATAAATATTAATAAATGGAATGATAAGAAGAGCATTAAACAAATTATACATGGTATGTGCGTTGGCAACCTGCCGGGTTACGTGAGAAGAGGATTCTATTACTGCAGAAGTAAAATAATGAAATATTGGGAGGATACAAAAAGCCCCCACAATGTTAAATATAAGGTGAGCCAGGGCAGCCCTCCGGGCATTCAGGTTAGTTCCTATACTGGCAAGCATGGAGGTGATACAGGTTCCCATATCCGCCCCGATAATTATGGCAATTCCCGCAGGAAGAGAAACAATCCCCTGCACGGCCATGGCCATAATGATTCCTATCACGGCGCTGCTGCTTTGAAAAAGAAAAGTGCTGGCTGCTCCCATGAGCATTCCTCTCAAGGGAATTTCACCCGCTTCCAAAAGGAGGGAAATAATCCATGGTGATTCCCTTAAAGGACTTAATGAAGAGGACATCAGGTTTAACCCTAAAAATAAGAAGCTGCCCCCCAGTAGAGTTTTCCCCAAACTGGTTAAAGATGTAGACGTAAGCCTTGCCAAGAGCAGAAGCAGAATCCCGATGGCTGCCGCAGGCAGTGCCCATTCATGCAGTGGGAAAGCGATGATTTGTGCGGTGACGGTGGTGCCTATGTTGGCTCCAACAATAATACTGATTCCCTGTTTTAGTGTAATTAATTCTGAATTTACCAGCCCCACCACCATGACTGTAGTTATGCTGGAACTCTGCAGTACCATGGTGGCGATGGTACCGCATAGTAATCCCATCAGGGGATTTTCCGTAAGGATTCTTAATCTCTCCTTAATTTTTGAAGAAGCGGCAAGCCTTAAGCCCCGGCTCATCACCTGGAGGCCGCCAATAAATATAAACAAACCTGTAATTAAACCAATCCAGTGAAGCAGTTTAATAAAAAACACCTGCCTGAAATGAATCGTGATGAAGTGCTGTAAAACTCCATCTTTACTATTCATATAGTAGAGACAGGTATTTTAGAATCATTCATTTTTCCAAAAATAGTTACCAGCTCTGCAGCCGTTAATTTAGAGATACGGGGGGAACCCTTGGGGTGTATTGACCCGTGAGGATTTAACACATTAGTCCGTTATACCGATAATTTCTCCCGGTTGAAGGGATGGGTTCATATAGTCCTGGGGGTTACTGCTGATTAAGCGAACAATTTTCCCCCGGTTAAAAGAAATGGGCTCAATTAATAAAAGTTGGCCATCCTTTTTAATTTCCTCATATTTAGGGGAAAATTCCTCGTATCCCTCCAAAATCAATTCCAGCGGCAGGGCAGTATAAAGAATCATGATTCCTCTCCCCCTTCTGTGGGACTTCCAGTCAATTCTTTCAAGGTCTTAATGGCTTCTCCCAGGCCGCCTACCTGGTCAATAAGGCCAATCTCTACAGCATCTTTACCTACAAGGACCGTGCCAATGTCCCTGGCCAGTTCCCCGGTCCTGAACATTAGCTCTCTGAACTTTTCCTCCGATACTTTAGAATGTTTGCACACAAAATTTATCACCCGGTCCTGCATTTTATCCAGGTATTCATAGGTCTGAGGAACCCCAATAACCAGCCCCGTAAGCCTGATGGGATGTATGGTCATGGTAGCGGTCTGAGCAATAATGGAATGATTCGCGCCCACCGCAATGGGAACCCCAATGCTGTGACCGCCCCCCAGAACCAGAGAAACCGTAGGTTTTGAAATGCTTTCTATGAGTTCGGCAATAGCTAACCCTGCCTCCACGTCTCCTCCCACAGTGTTTAAAATTACCAGAAGTCCTTTTATGTCCGGATTTTGTTCTACCGCTACCAGCTGTGGTATCACATGTTCATACTTTGTGGTTTTGTTTTGAGGAGGAAGAACCAGGTGACCTTCAATCTGACCTACAATAGATATGCAGTGCAGATTGCTTTCTAACTTGGGCACGTTAATTTGACCCAGCTGCTGAATGTTTTGAAGCTGAGATTCCTGCTGAGCAGGATTAACAGAGGGTGGTGGAGGCTGCTTCACCCTTCGCACTCCGGGTCTGCGGCGATAGTATATGCTCAATAAAAACACTCCTGACATATTTTTTTGCATTCAGTGGGTGCTTTTTTATTTTCTGCTTCAAATTTAATATTATGCAAAATTATTTTATTCCTTGCAGTAAGTAAAAAGGAGACAGGAGAATTACTCCTTGCCTCCTTGTCTCCTTCTGATGGTAATTAGCTTCTACTTTCATTGTTTCTTTTTAATATTTCTTCGGCAAATTCTTTGCCGGCCTGGCGGACCTCCTCCATGGCCTCCTGGTTTCCCCTGATTCCGGGAGGTGCAGAGCGAACGTTATTGTAGCACAACATTCCCCTGCTTTCCACGTTCAAGATATCATAATACACTTTTATGATGTCATGAGCGTTTTTGCAAAATTTTTTAACAGGACTTCCCGCTACGCAAATAAAAAAGCCAATCTTCCCTTCCTCGCCCCTGATGCGGGGCTTTTCCAGGACATGCTTGGCTGCCCAGAAAGCCTGAAAACGGTCAATCATCATTTTTGTCTGGGAAGACATACTGCCGAAGTGAATGGGAGCCCCCACTACAATCCCGCGGGCTTCCGTTACTTTTTGATGAACTACCTGCATGTCATCTTTTAAGATGCAGATTCCATCTTTGCTGCAGGCTCCACAGGCCTGACAAGGTTTGAAATTAAGCTGGTTAATAATAACTACCTCTCCGCCAACACCCTTCTCTTCAGCACCCGATAAAAATTCTTTCAGCAGCGATATTGAGTTTCCTTTGGTCCGGGGGCTGCCGCCTATGGCCAGTATTTTGGGATGTTCACAATTCACATTTCTTCCTCCTAACTCACAGGACATACCACTGGAAAAATGGTCTATAAATACACTTTTTCTTCCTTGTACAATGCAGTAAGGTTAGAAAACCGTCTTCTACCGCAAGAAACCTTCCAGAATTTTTTCAACTGCCTCTTTTTCAGAAAGACCCAGGGACATTAATTTTAACATCTGCTCTCCGGCAATTTTTCCAATGGCTGCCTCATGGGTAAGTTCTGCCTCCGCATGATAGGCCGCAATTTCCGGGACGGATCTTACCCTGGCTTTGTCCATGATGATGGAATCACATTCAACGTAACCCCGGGATTTGGCCTTTGCAATTACTCTGGGATAAAAAACCTGTTCTGAATTCTCCTGGGCCACTGTTCGGGATGTTACCTGGGTAAAGGAATCCTCTCCCAAAAGGTTCACGATGACATCGGATTTGGCCACCTGGTCTCCATGGGTCAGGAGTCTTTCTATCATAATCAAACTGGCATTTTTATACAGGTTAGCCTCCGTTACCCGCACGGTGTGATCTACACCCCTGATTTGAACCAGTTCCATTTCAGCCATTCCACCTTCTTCAATTTCAATGATGGTTTTGGGATTCAATATATTACTGCCTGTCCCTTCTCCTTCACCGTAGTGTTTTTCCACATAGCGAAGCCTGGCGCCTTTTCTTACATATATAGTATGAATACCGTCATGCCGGGCCTCTTCTGAACCGGTATTGTGAATCCCACATCCCGCCACCACCGTTACGTCTGCTTCTTCCCCAATTTCAAAGGTGTTGTAGACCAGGTCATTAATTCCGGTCCTGGTAACCAGTACAGGAATATGAACAGATTCGTTTTTGGTTCCTGGCTTAACGATGATATCAATCCCAGGATTGTCTTTTTTTACCTGAATTTCGATGTTCTCCGTGGACTTTCGTGAAATCCCCTCACCGTCTTTCCGAATATTGTAAGCCCCCTGCGGTACATCATGCAGTGAGGCAACCTCCTGCAAAATTTTTTTATCTACGGCACTCAGCTTCATCTTCTACATCCCCCCTGCAAACTTTATACCACTGGCAGCCTACTACATCCTTAATAATAGGCCATATCCTTTCTTTCGTTCCCACATCTTGAATTTTTCCGCCAACGATTAAAACGATTTCATCTACCAACTCCAAAATCCTTTCCTGGTGACTGATCAGCACGGTGGTTAAGCCCTCTTTTTCATGCTTTTGTTTAATTACATTCAGCAGCAGGTCAAAGCTCCAGAGATCCACGCCCGCATCCGGCTCATCATAAATGGTAAATTCTGGATTCTTGCCCAGCAGGGTAGCAATTTCAATCCGTTTCATTTCTCCTCCGGAGAGACTGGCATCAGCATCCCGATCCAGGTAATCTTCGGGACAAAGTCCCACCTGACGAAGATACCCCCGTACTACTTTTCTTTCTTCAATCTCCGAAGCCAGCTGCAGCAGGTCTATCACCCGTAATCCTTTAAAACGAGGGGGATACTGGAAAGCATATCCGATCCCCTTCTTAGATCGTTCATTTATTTCCAGGTTGGTAATATCTTCTCCTTTAAAAGTTATACTGCCGCTGGAAGGCTTGTAGATCCCCATAATAAGTTTGGCCAGGGACGTTTTCCCTCCTCCATTGGGTCCTGTAATGGCATAAAACTTACCCTGCTCAAAGGTAAGGTCTACTCCTTTTATAATTTCTTTGTCTTCACCCGGAATTTTATAGGTTACTCCCTTGAGTTCCAGCAATATATAAACCTCCTATCTATGGTCTTAAAAATTTATTTCTACATAAAAAATAATATCTCCTGCTTGCTGTTTTTTCTACAGCTGTTTTCATTCCATTTATTTTTTGAAATATTACCATTGTTTAACATACTATTTTTTTGTGCTTATAGAAGATAACCCTCCTGAAATCAAGCAAAGTCTATCGTGTATATGCTTGATACCTCTATTATAAAGTAAAATTGCTATCAATTAATTAAATATTGATAGCAATTGTTTAAGAAGTAATAATTAAATACCTTGTCTTCTTTTTCTGGGGTCTTTCCCAAATATTATATTTCCGTGATGATTGGTAGTATCATTGGCTTTCTTCTGGTTTTTTCCCAAAAAAACTTATTTAAAACTTCCCGAACAATATTTTTTACTGCAGACCACTCTGACATTTTCTCGAGACTCGTAGACTCCAATCTCTGGGACACGTGCTTTCTGGCTTCTTCAATAAGCTCCTCGGATTCCCTGACATAAACAAACCCCCGGGAGAGGATATCCGGACCCGCAATGACTCTGCCGCTCTCTTTGTCAATGGCAATTACTACAATAAGTATTCCATCTTCGGAAAGAATTTTTCGGTCCCTTAAAACAATATTGCCTACATCCCCAACTCCCAGGCCGTCCACCAGCACCTTTCCTACAGATACTTTCCCTGTCTTTTTCACGCTTCTGGAGCTGAACTCCAAAACACTTCCATTTTCAGTGACGACAACATTTTTCGCCGGGATTCCCACTTTCTCCGCCAGCTGCGCGTGGTGAATTAAGTGGCGGTACTCTCCGTGAACCGGAATGAGATATTTGGGTTTCGTCAGGTTCAACATCATTTTCAACTCTTCCTGGCTGCCGTGACCGGAGACATGGATTCCGGAAACCGACTCATAGTAAACCTTTGCCCCTCTCTTAAAAAGATTATCAATGGTCCGGGAAACTAACTTCTCATTTCCTGGAATTGGCGAGGCGGCAATTATTACTGTATCACCGGGAATAATCTCCACTTTTCTGTGTTCAGAGAGAGATATCCTGGTAAGGGCAGACATGGGTTCTCCCTGGCTTCCTGTGGTCAAAAGCACCAGTTTGTCTTCAGGAAAATTCCCTATTTGTTCAACCTCTATGAGGTTTTTATCCGGAACTTTTAAATAGCCCAGTTCCCGGGAGATCCCAACTACATTAACCATGCTTCTTCCAATGACCGCTACTTTTCGGTCATGCACACAGGCCGCATCCATAACCTGTTGGATACGGTGAACATTGGAGGCAAAAGTAGCCAGAATGATCCTTCCCTCCGCAATTCTGAAAATATCCTGAATGGTTTCCCCTACAACTTTTTCTGATAGTGTATAACCAGGCCTCTCGGCATTGGTACTGTCGGAAAGAAGCACCAGCACCCCTTTTCTTCCTAGTTCAGCCAGTTTATGGTAATCGGTATATTCCCCGTGTACCGGAGTCTGGTCAAATTTAAAGTCGCTGGTATACACAACGGTCCCGGCAGGGGTATATACGGCCACCCCCACCGTGTCGGGTATGCTGTGGTTGGTTCGGAAAAATTCGACTTTAAAATTCTGGCTGATTTTCATACCACATCCCGGCTTAATTAAGTTTAAAGATGAAGTATGAAGAAGATTGTGTTCCTTCAGTTTACCTTCTACCAGGCCCAGTGTTAACTTTGTCCCAAAAACCGGTACATCCAGAGTAGGAAGAACATAAGGAAGTGCCCCGATATGGTCTTCATGGCCGTGGGTTACAATAATCCCCTTAATCTTTTCCCTGTTCTCTTCCAGGTAAGAGATGTCTGGAATGACAATATCTATTCCGTACATTTCTTCTTCGGGAAATTTTAAACCGGCATCTAAAACCAGAATTTCATCGTCATATTTAAGGACGAACATATTCTTTCCGATTTCACCGATTCCGCCCAGGGGGATAATCTCTATCTTATTCTGTTTTTCTTTATTCAACGATTCCTAACACCTCCTGTTTATGAAAAATGCCCGTTCAATACTACCATCCTTATTATTATATAGTACAGAAGAGAACGGTGCAAGTTGCTTGGAGACCACTGCAAGAACAAAAGAAAGTGCGCAGTACATAGAAATACCCGCCCCGGCCTCCTGCTATGCAGGGCATCTGGCGGGTATTATAAAAACAATATTGTATTCTTTTCTTTTTTTG
>SKNC01000135.1 GCA_007120745.1 Bacillota bacterium | reverse complement strand
TTTGTTACCGCAGCTTATCCCTCCATTTCTAACACTTCCTCCGGCGTCGTCCTTCCCGGGGCAAAAAATAAAGAGGCATCAGCAAATACCGCTTCCATAAATAAAAAAATCTCCCTCAAAGCGATGACATTAAATAATGAAAAGCAAAAAATTAATGACCGGCTGGGAAACCCTATTATCATCGGCATTGTTGTCATATAGCGGGTTGTCAACACGGTGAAGGCCGTGTTTAATGTAGACAATTACAAGGAGTTTCTTTCAATTCAGAGTGATTCTGCTCTCCGGAACATAGTGCGGGAATACCCCTATGACCTGCCAGGCGATGAAGATGAATTATCCCTGCGGGGAAGCAGCCAGGAAGTGGCAGAAAAAATAAAAGTGGAAATACAGGAAAAGGTTGAAATTGCGGGGTTGGAAATATTGGAAGCCAGGATTACCCATCTGGCCTATGCGCCTGAAATCGCTTCTGCAATGCTGCAGAGGCAGCAGGCCTCAGCAATCATAGATGCCAGGCAGATGATTGTAGAGGGTGCTGTAGGCATGGTAGAGATGGCGCTTGCCATGTTGAATGAAAACGATGTGGTCCAGCTGGATGAAGAACGAAAAGCAGCTATGGTCAGCAACCTGCTGGTAGTCCTTTGTGGAAATCAGGATGCCCAACCGGTTGTCAACAGTGGTTCGCTATATTAATATTAAGTAAAAGGGACTGTAGGCGATGGCAGATAAAAACAAAAAAAAGCAGTTGTTATTACGGCTTTCACCGTCCCTTTGGGAGGAATTGGCATCTTGGGCCAAGGATGATTTCCGCTCGATCAACGGACAGATTGAATACTTGTTGACTGAATGTGTAAAGCAGCGGAAGAAAAGGGACAGGGGAAAATAGTGTATTTTGTAGTAATCTCCTGATTTTAATGAAATTTTAATGTAGTATAAATGGCACTCAAATTTTTGGATGTTATGATGGCTCTAAACAAGAAAAGGGAGGTTATGATAATGGTTACTTTTGAACAAGTTGAGAAGCTGCGGGAACGAACTGGCATATCTTATGAGGAGGCAAAAAAAGCCCTGGAGAAAACCAACGGGGATCTTCTGGAGGCGGTGATAAATCTGGAAAAGCAGAACCGCATTCAGCCGCCCCAATCCGGTGGGTATTATCATTCCAGAGAAGAAAAAATGAAAGCACAAGCCGGCGGCAGTCGAAAATCCACAGGGGGTCAAGCCAAAAAAGGAGACAGCAGCTCTTTTGGAGAAGTTATGGGAAACATAATTAGATTCTGTAAAGAGCTGATTCATAAGGGGAACACCAACAGTTTTGAAGTAGTAAAGGGTGGCACGAAGGTGATGGTGGTTTCAATGACAGTATTTGTTCTTTTCTTAATTTTTGCCTTTTGGGTTGTCATACCGCTCATCATCATCGGCCTGATATTTGGCTACAGATACAGGTTTGAAGGTCCGGACCTTGGAAAAGCAGAAGTAAACCGGGCCATGGATACCGTTTCAGATGCCACGAAGCGTGCCGTGGATACCGTGATTGACACAGCTAAAAATATTTCAAAGGATGTCAATAAGAATAAGGGTGAACAAAGTAATGGAGAGGGTTCTGATCATTGAGGACGAAGAGAAAATTGCCCGTTTTGTGGAACTGGAACTGGGTTATGAGGGGTACCAGGTAGAAAAAGCCCTGGATGGAAGAGATGGGTTGGAGATGGCCAAAACCCGTCCCTTTGACCTGATTCTTCTGGATGTCATGCTGCCGGGCCTCAATGGGATTGAGGTGCTCAGGAGAATCCGTCAGTTTTCAGACGTTCCGGTGATTTTGCTGACGGCCCGGGATGCGGTTGTGGATAAGGTCACGGGCCTGGACAGCGGGGCAGATGATTATATCACCAAGCCTTTTGCCATTGAAGAACTGCTGGCCAGAATCCGGGCATCCTTCAGAAAAAAGAAAGGTTCCGGCACAAACCTTCATCCCTCTACTCTGGAGGTGGGAAGGCTGAAGCTCGACCCGGAGAGGCGAGATGTTTGGGTAGGAACAAAGCTGTTGGAACTGACCAAACGGGAATTCGACCTGCTGCAGTGCCTGATGGAAAACAAAAATATTGTGATGAAACGGGACGTGCTGCTGGATCGCATCTGGGGTTATGATTTTGCAGGTGGTACCAATGCCGTGGATGTATATATTCGCTATCTTCGCTCAAAAATTGAGGAACCCTTTGACCTGAAGCTTATTCACACGGTACGGGGAGTGGGGTATGTGATCAAGGATGAGTAATATACCAGAGGAGAATGCGCCAGGGACCAGTATCAAGGATAAAATCCGATTATCACTGGCCTTAAAATTAAATCTAAGAATGCTGGGAATGCTGCTGTCGGCCTTTATGGCCGTCAATTTCTTGTTCAGCATTTTGTTTTTTAGTGCAATCCTGTGGAAGGCAGAAGAAGGGGCCAAAAATCTTATTGAAGTTTATGGGTTACCGTTAAATGCCGAGGAAGAACAGTATTCTGCCCCCGGCGGATACACGGTGGCAGTGGCGGAAGACCCCGCCGAAGGCATCCTTCTGCCTGATTCCCTGCAGCAAAGGCTGCCCCTGGGGGTACTGGATGCGAGACGAGGTGTGACAGTCCCCATATTTGGTTCCCACAGGCCGTTGATGCAGCGCATTGAGCAGGCAGAATATCACATGAGTCTGCCATTTGACGATTTGTCTTATCAGATTATTTATACCCTGGGAACGGACTTTATCTACTATATTTATCTAATTCCGGTTGTCCTGGGCCTTGAACTGCTCTATATTCTAGGGAGAATTGGTAAAAACGCCAGGGTTATCCGACGAACACTTCAGCCGCTATCGGAAATGGCAGAAACCGCAAGAATTCTTCATGAGGGCGTAACCTCCATGGGAGCAGCGGCAGATGTTACCGTAGATGGGGCAGGAATTAAACATCTGGCCGGAACCATCAGCACCATCGATGTGAAACAGTTGGACCGCCACATCTCAGTTGACAGTTCTCAAGATGAACTGAAAGACCTTGCCCATGCCATAAACGATATGCTGAACCGGATCAGCAGGTCCTACCAGTCCCAGGTTCGCTTTGTGTCCGATGCCTCCCATGAGCTGCGCACTCCCATTTCGGTAATCCAGGGTTATGCCAACTTGTTGGACCGCTGGGGCAAGCATGATGAGAAGACCATGCAGGAATCTATTGATGCCATTAAAAGCGAAACAGAAAGCATGAAAGAGCTGGTGGAACAGCTGCTCTTTCTTGCCCGGGGGGATAGCGACACCATGAAGCTTGACCTGGAAGTGTTTGAAACCTGCAGTCTGCTTGATGAAATCATCCGGGAAACCCACCTCATTGATTCAACACATCTCTTTGAAACCTGGTTAAACAGGCCGGCATATCTTAAGGCAGATCAGCAGCTGATCAAACAGGCCGTCAGGATCCTGGTGGATAACAGCATCAAGTTCACCCCAGCTGGTGAAAAAATTATTATCAAGGCCTTTGTAAAAGAGGGTATGGTAAACATACAGGTGCAGGATAACGGCATCGGCATTCCCCCGGGGGACGTGACGCATGTTTTTGATCGGTTTTACCGGTCCGATGAATCCCGGGCCAGGAAAACAGGGGGGTCCGGATTGGGGCTTTCCATCGCCAAATGGATTATTGAACGACACGGAGGACACTTTGAAGTTCTCAGCAGAGTAGATATTGGCACAAGAATCACGGTGATGCTGCCTGAATGGAAGGGTTAATTTAACTGATTCCGCAGTTCTTTCAGTTCCGACTCCAGGTCCTCTAATTCCTGAACCTGAGTAATGTTCACTGAGTGTGCGGGCCAGCGCTTTTTTATATCCGCAATCTTTTTTTCTAGTTCAGCAATTCTATCTTCAATATTTTTCAATAATCTTGCCTCCTGTTGTTTTTTCTCATTATAACACAGATTTTCAGGGGATAGCCTCTGTTGATAGGAGATGGGAAGATAAGAAAGAATTGAAAAATATTTTCGAGGGACACATTAGTGTCCTTTTTATTTGTTATTCTAGGATTACCTGACCCCGGACAATCAAATTCCTGACGGCTGAACCTTTACCCGGGGGAAAACAGTATAATTTGCCGGTAGGAAGGAGTGGTGTTTTATTGTTTTGATTCAATAGTCTTATCCAATAATAAATTTTAGGAGGTCAAAAATGATTAGAAAGAAATCTTTTATTTTGGCACTGATACTGCTGTTAGCTTTATCTGTTTTTGCTTTTGGTTGTGAGGAAACAACGACCCCGGAAAGAGTAGAAAAGGATGATACTGAACAAGTAGTAACAACTGATAGAAAAAGCGGCTCGTCGGACGAAACCGCAGCTCCTGCCACAGAAACCTTTTCTATTGGTGACACGGTTAAGATGGGAGACCTGGAATTTACGTTGAAAGGTGCCCGTTGGGACCAGGGAGATCAGTTCATGAAGCCGGACCAGGGAGAAAGGTGGCTGGTTTTAGATTGCGAAATTGAAAATAGAAGTGATAAATCTACCAGTATTTCAAGCTTGCTTATGTTTACATTGTATGATGAAGACAATTATTCGATGGACATGGAGTTCTTTGCAAATACAAAAGGAAGCCTGGATGGCGAGCTGGGGGCCGGTCGTAAGATGGCTGGTGAACTGGCATTTAATGTTGAGGAAGGACAGTCAACATGGGAATTTATATTTGAGCCTAATGTGTTCGGGTTTGGCCAGGCGATATATGTTATTGCAGAAGATGAAGTTAAATAATGGGACAAGGGACAAGGGGACAGGTCCCTTGTCCCATTATCCCGCTTGACCCTGTCTTGCCGAGAAGATGAGGGCTTTAACAGTGCCAGGGTTACTTTCAAAACTCTTTTCCCTGGCCTGCCGGGAAGGATGTTTTTATTAAATGCAACCATCTGGTTTGTGTATTAGTAATGAAGGAAATTTGAGAACTATAAAAGGGAATTATCTTGTGCTTGCAGAAGTATAAAGCATTAGAATAATTAGCTATTAATACAAAAATATGGTTTTATCTATGATGAGAAGTAGTTGAGGTGATCATTTTGATAGCTTATCCCAGAACAAGAGATTATCCTGAAGCCCTTGTGAAAATACTGCTGGTGATTCTGGAGATGACCCCTGAGGGCGGGGCAACCATGGAGGATTTAAAAGAGGCTTATGAATCTATTCGGGGCTCGGTTCCCAGCAGTAAGACAATTCACCGGGCCATCCAGCGCCTGAACCTGATTTTTGACCCTCTAGTGTACGGGGAGGAAAAGAAACCGGGGGAAGAAGAGGAAGAAGAATTCCAGGGCGAGGGGCTGGAAGCAGTTCCCCCTGTAATCCAATCACAAAAGAGGCAGGGGAAAACGTATTACGTTTTTACCGGGGAAATAGGGGGTAATTCCATGGACAATAACATTGCCCTGTTGATGACTCTGGGTCTTTACACCCAGCAGAAAGGCCTGTTTAAGGGATACTTTGAGACGGTTATCAGTGAGATTATGAGAGAAATTATGGCCAAAGCCAAAGCGTATGAGAATATTTTTAGTGAAATTGAAGAGCACATATACGTATCGGGATTTGGGCCCAATGAACCAAGAAAAAACCTTTTTAAAATTAGGGAAATCATGAGAGCGATTCGCAACAGAAGAAGAATCCAGCTGACATATTTACGAGTATATGATGGAAGCACTACCAAAAGGGAGATTGACCCCTACGGGCTGATATGTCGCTTTAATAACTGGTATCTGGTAGGTTACTGCCGGGAAAAGCAGAACCGCAGAGTATTTATCTTAGACCACATACAAAGGTTGAAAGTAAAGGAAAACAGCCGTATTTCAATGCCGCCAGATTTTTCTTTACGGGAAATTTACGGCAGGGCCTGGGGAGTTTGGACAGAAAATGACCCGGGGGAACCGGAAACAGTGCGTCTGAAGGTAAAGAAGGGAGTAGCGGAACGGTTTAAGGTAGTGAACTTTCATGATTCTCAATTAATTTGTGAGTTTACATCGGGAGAAATTGAAGTGACCTATCAAGTGACCGGGGTTAAGGAAATGGTACCCTGGATTTTGAGCTGGGGCGAAGCGGTAGAGGTGGTGGAGCCCGCATGGCTGCGGGAAAGCATAAAGGAAAAATTAAAAGAAATGATATCACAATACTAAGGTAATAAGTTTGAAGGAGGTAAAACATATGAGTGTACACAAAACCAGGGGTTTTCTGTATAAGCTGGCAAAATTCCTGGGTGATTTCCAGGCTGTATCCAGCGGAAATCCCGGTAAAATGGGGAAGAGAATCGCCAGAAGGACCACAGGAAAAGCCGTAGGCAGGAGCTTAAGAAAACTGTTTAAGTAACCATACATTTTTTTAATGGTGTCATGCCAGTGGTAATCTGTCAAATTACTTGAGGGGGTTAAGTCAATGTTTTTGAAAACAAAGAATGTTTTAATACTGTTGCTTTTGTGCCTGATATCTATTTGTTTTATTATTATGGGTTGTGCAGCAGCACCAAATCCGGAAGAAGCTGTGAAGAATTTCTGGTCTGCTTTTAAAGAAGGAAACTATGAAAAAGCCTCTACGTATATCGCCTCTGATCTGGATACGGTTCCGGATCTGTGGCCGGACGAGGGTGATGAACTGTACAGCGATGAAATGGCTCATGCCTTCATAGAAAGAATACACATCATTACCGAGGGGCATGAAATACACAACGGTAGTGCCACAGTTAATGTAAATGTTACCTGGCCGGATATAGAGTCTTTGTTCGGCAATTATTTCCTGGAAGCAATGCCGATCGCATTTGCCGCAGCTTTTGAAGGGATGTCGGACGAAGAAATGGATGATATGTTAAAGACATTATTTTTTGAAGTCATGGAAGATACCCCTGATGTGACAGTACCCCATGAAGTCCCGCTTATTCTTGAAGATGGACAGTGGAAACTTATGGAAGCGCCATTTCCTGATTTAGAGACTGATTTTTAAACATGCCTGCTACAAGGGACAAGGGGACAGGTCCCTTGTCCCAGATGCTCACTTATCCCTATCTTGCCGTGAAGATGAGGGCTTTAACAGTATCGGGGTTATTTTCACAATGCTTTCCCTGACCTTCTGGGAAGGATGTATTTGTTAATGTAGAATTTTGATTCTTTTTCAATTCTGTCTCAGCAAATATCTTATGAATCGGTATGCAATAAAAATAACCACAGCCAGAACTGCCAGGGACATCAGTATAAACAGACCAACTAAATTGAAAAAGGCAGTAAAGGGGCTTTTCCCAAAGTATTTTTTAAGGGCGGGGAGATTTCTAATGGTATCTACAGCTTCCGGCACGCTGAAACTCTCCTCTCTGCCAACGCTTAATACATATTTCCCTTGATTATCAGGGTTAGAGACCCGAATTATATATATTCCTGATGGAAGCACCCGTTCCGACTCAGGTCCCTGAAGGTAGGTGTCCCCAGCAAAGGGTTCATAAAATGGTTCCCAGGTATGATGATTTCCCTCCAGCTTGAATAAAGGAACAAGCTGATTTCCGTTATCAAAACTGTAAACTTCTATAAGATAATCTTTGCGAACCTCCGGCAGGTCTGGCAGAAGAATGCTTATATACAAAGGAAATTCTTTTTCTTCTTTAAGTATGTAATCATCCGGGGTTCCCTGAAGAACCGCATAAAATGCCTGAGAAATCTGAGGATTTTTAATCTCAACCTTCTGTTCCGAAATAATACGAGGCTGGTGTGATGCTGCAGGATTGGAGCAAACCAATAGTAAAAAATTCAGTAATATGAGAACTGCTATTTTTTTCATCATAAAACACCTCATGTCATAACTTCACGGGATAAAAAGACCCTGGGATTTTAGTTGTATCTCTTACAATATTTAAGTTAATAATTAATGTGATTCGGATTTGAATGGACACATAAACTGAGCTAAAAAGTAATATTTCCAGTTTGTATAGAAATTATAGAGGATTGCCTTGGTTATCAGGAAGGAAAAATCATTAAGGACAAGAAGACAGGTCCCTTGTTCCACTTTGTTTTTTCAGACAATGAGGTGATAAAATGCCACGACAGGCTCGGGAAAAAAGTGAAACCGGAATTTATCACATAATGCTGCGAGGCATAAATAAACAGCGTATTTTTAAAGACAGCCAGGATAAAGAAAAACTATTCCAGACTTTAAAATACTATAAAAAGGTAAGTGGCTTTGAACTCTACGGCTATTGTTTTATGAAAAACCATATACATATGTTAATTAAAGAGTCATTGGAACCAATCTCATTAATTATGAAAAGGATCAGCAGCAGTTATGTCTACTGGTACAATACAAAATATCAGAGGTGTGGGCACTTATTTCAAGAAAGGTTTAAGAGTGAAGTGGTTGAGGACGATGCTTACTTTTTTACAGTGCTTAGATATATTCATCAAAATCCCGTAAAGGCAGGAATCGTAAATAAAGTGTCAGATTTCAGGTGGAGCAGTTTCGATGAATATATAAATAAATCGATTATAATAGACACTGATTACATGTTCGATATGTTTTCACAGGACAGGAAGGAAGCGATTAAGCTTTTTACAGTATATACGAATATGCAAAATGATGATCAGTGTTTAGATGACAATGAAAAACTAAAAGTATCGGACAGTGAAATTAGGGCCATCCTTCTGCAAAAAAGTATTTCTGATACAATTCAATTAATCCAGTTAAATAAACAAAAAAGAAATGAGATAATTAAAGCCCTGAAGTCAATAGAGGGTGTTACAATAAGACAACTATCCCGTATAACCGGAATATCTAAGAGTGTTATCGATAGAGTTTAGCTTATTTTTGGGACAAGGGACCTGTCCCCTTGTCCCTTACTGGTGGCGGAGAGCGTCGATGGGATGAAGGTGAGCGGCCTTGCGGGCTGGATAGATACCGAAAAACAGGCCCACTGCAGTGGAAAAAGCAACGGCAATAACAACTGCCTGCCAGCTCAGGATAGGGGTAATTTGGGCTACCCCCAGGCTTTCTGCTGCGGCCGAGATCCCAAAGGCCAGCCCCAAACCGGCCAGAATGCCCAACAGACCTCCAAAAAGGGTCAAAATGACCGATTCGGTCATGAACTGAAGCAAAATATCTGTGTTTGTGGCTCCGATGGCTTTACGAATGCCGATTTCTCGAGTTCGTTCGGTGACCGATACCAGCATAATATTCATCACGCCAATTCCTCCCACCACCAGTGAAATGCCTGCCACAGTGCTGATAAACCAGGTCATGATATTGATGACGTTGTTTATCTGGTCCAGGATGGAAGCCAGGTTTTGACTCCTGTACACAGAACGCTCGCTGTTGCCCCGGCGCATCTCCAGCAGGCGGATGACCGAAGCGCCGGCCTCATCAACGCGCTCCGGTTCAACCGCCATTACATTGATGGATGAAAAGCGGTTATTGCTTTCGATGATAGTGCCGGCCGTTGTGAAGGGAGAATAGACGAAAAAAGGCATGCCCCGGCTTTCATCAAAGTCACCCCCAAAACTGGAGGCAAATGCGGAGAACTGAGTGGCCACCGATTCACAGACACCCACAACCGTTGCCCGGAGCAGCCTTCCGCTGCTCTCCACAGTCAGCCTCTCTCCAATAATATTTTCCCGGCCGAACAAGGCCTGGGCCCCGGCCCGGTCTATAATAACCACCGGGAAGGCATCCAGGTATTCTATTTCCGTAAACAAGCGGCCGTAGACAATTTCAATGGGTGAAAACTCGTTAAAATCAGGATCGATTCCCGACAGGTATATGCGCCGCCGCCCCATTTCTGTTGAAGCGTGGCCGATGGACTGCAGGGGTGCGGTAACATGTTTCACTGAATCAATACGGGTGCGTATGGCATCAACGTCGTTTTGGTTAATATAGTCACCGGCCTGAGCCTGGCTTGAGCGGACCTGGATAATCACTGTGGATGCTCCAATTTGCTCGAATTGGCCCAGTACTTCATTCTTCCCGCCTTCCCCCAATGAAACAATGGTTATCACTGAAGCGATACCAACAATAATGCCCAGCATTGTAAGCAGGGCTCTCATTTTATTGGCCATCAGGCTGCTGAGTGCCATCTTAATACTTTCCAGTAGCATTACAATGTCTCCTCGTTTTCAGACTGCCGTCAAGAGTAATGGTTTTGGTTTCAATGATTTTTTCCTGGCCCTGGTGCGTCTCGGCCAAAACTGTCAAAAACGATTTCACCATCCTCAACCCGTACGATTCGATTGGCAAAACTAGCAATATCCTTTTCATGGGTAATCAAGACAATAGTGGACCCGTTCTTGTTCAGCTGGCTGAAAACCTCCATGATGTCCAGGGATGTTCGGCTGTCCAGGTTTCCTGTGGGTTCATCCGCCATCAACAGGGCTGGTCGCATAACAATAGCCCGGGCTATGGCTGCCCGCTGTATCTGACCCCCGGACACTTCATTGGGCCGGTGCCGGGCCCAGGAAAGAAGCCCCACAGCTTCCAGGGCTTCAGCTGCTCTTTTGGCCCGCTCCCTGCGGCCAAGTCCTGCATAGACAAGGGGCAGTTCTACATTTTCCTGCAGCGTAATTTTGGTCAGAAGATTGAATGACTGAAAGACAAAGCCGATCTCCTGGTTGCGTATAAAGGCCAGCTGATTCTGGCTTAGATTGCTGATATCGGTATCATTGAGAAAATAACTGCCGGAGTCCATTTGATCCAAACAGCCGAGAATATTCATCATGGTGGACTTTCCGGAACCGGAAGGGCCCATGATTGCTGTAAACTCACCGCGAAATATTTGGACGCTAATTCCCCGCAGTGCAGTCAGCTGGACGGCTCCGGTCCGATAGGTCTTCCAGACGTCCCGAAGGGCAATAACAGGGTTTGGATTCACAGATTGCTCCGAATTTTCCTCCCCGGCCTTATTTTTTTTCTCTTCATTCTTCGCTCTAAATAATATCTTAGTCATCTTAGTCATCGCTGCGCTCCTGTACCAGCATTCCATCTTCTAAAAGACCCGTTGGATTCAGCACCACCCGGTCATCAACGGTCAGGCCGGAAACAACCTCCACAAACATGTCTGATTGGATACCTGGTTTGAATTCCTTTCTGGTCAGTCGACTTTCTTCTTCTATGATATAAACATAGTAGACCTCCAGTTCACGGCGCATGGCTTCGGCGGGCAGTAAAAGAACATTCTTTGCAGAATCTGTTACGATTTCAGCGTCGATAAAGAATCCCGGGATAAGTTCGGTCAGACGGTCCCCTTCAATACTCATCTCAATCTCCAGTTGTGGTTCATTGGGGAAACCCCCTACTCCAGAAATATCTCCGAAAAAGTCATTTGCACCGCTGGCTCTAAAGCTGCTGGCAAAGGGGGCTTTGCGGGTAACTGTTCCCTGATAGGTTTTGCCATCCTGTTCATAAATAACCGGCATGTCGCGATCCAGGCGGTTGGCATCAAAGCGGTTCGCCTGGAAGACTGCTTTTGGTTTTGTATTATCATAGATGACTACCGCCGGTGGTTTTCCGGCAGCTGTACTCCCAAAGGCCCCACCCAGCGTTTCATTAATCATGCTGTCTAAACTGGTATTCACCTGGGCAGAGGCAGTGCCAATATAAGAGCCAACTTCTGCATTGACTTCCGCGATCACACCGGGGCTTTCAGCTGTCATCTGGGATACAGATTGTTCCAGCCTTTCCCTGGCCATTTCCTCCTGCTGCTTTGCCTGGGTCAGGGGATCTGAAAAAGCTCCACCCAGCCCGCCCAGCTGTCCAGCCAGGTCAGGGGAAATAGAGAGGTTGGCATTCAGGCTGCTGGTAATGCTGTCACTCAGGCCAAGCAGCACCTGGGATAGAGCAGTGCTCAAGTTAACCAGGTCATTTTCCAGCTCCTGCAGTACCTCCTGGTATTCAGGACTTCCTGTCACCTGAACCCCTTGTAGTAAAGCCTCCAGCAGTACCTGCATCTGCTGGTCGGCATCCTCTGCCTCCGTGTCAAGTTCAGCCAGGAGAGCGCCAGCATTTGCCGGCATTTCTGGCCGGGCGTTCAGCTCTGCAGAGGACATACCCCTTAGCAGGGCAAGGTTGGAGGCAGCCCCCGAGAGGCTTTCCGAAAGAAGATTCACCTGTTTCTCAAATTCCTTCGCAGCCTTTTCCATTTCCCTTACCTGGGCTTTTGCCTGTGCCTCCGCATCGGCCAGGGATGATTCAATTTCTTTCCTTGCCTCCCTGGCCTGGTCGTACTGGTCTTGAATTTCCTGAGTATCCAGGGTCAGCAGGACATCCCCGGCCTGAACCTGGTCCCCCAGATTAACATGGACCGCTGTAACCCGCTGCTGCTGCGGGATTGTCTGTTCAACAATGGTTCCAGGGTGTATCTCAGCCGTCACATATATGACGCTGGAAATATCACCCTTATGCAGGGATGACGTCCTAACTTCCGGTTTCTGATCCTTGCGGCTGCCAATAAAGGAAAGCGCCAGGATAAGTAAGACAGCCAGGAATAAGAAGGGCAGCAGCCGCATAAACCGTTTTTTGTGTAGATTCTCAACTGTTTCAGAAATAATGTCCACCACCTTGTCGGTTGGATTGAATGCGTTAAAAAAAAAATATCCAGGCCAGTATTAAACCTGCATCCTTATTCTGCTCTTTCTACTATCATGAAATACTTATACCAGGGGTTTTCCTGCTTGGGGAGGTCAAACAGCACAACAGGTATCCTTATCACATAGAACTCTATTGCCGAGGAACAGGATGCATCCCCTTCATTTTACCATGATAACATAGAAGAGGAAAGAATTGGCCATACAAGACAATATTCATTACAAAATAATGATTATCCTGCTCTTTTTCTATTAATTATAATTAATATTTGCCTACGAACTCCAGCCTGCCAATTATTTTTATTTTTAAAAATTTTTAAAGCAAAATGGAATTATTTTATAATGAGTTTCTAGAAGACGATAGTCACACTTCTTGCAATTTAGTTTTTATGTTTGCCAGTTATAATAGAGCCGAGGCTCTTATTTCTTTAAGTATTTCATGAAATCAGCATATTTAAGAGGCATAGAAGTGCTCTTCACAGCAGCCTAATGAAAAGTACTTTTTTGAACTATTTCTGTTATAATGAGATAAACATAATACATAATGAAAGCAGGATATTAAATTCTTTTGGATAGAGGAAAATCATAATGAGTGATTTTTTAGAAAGCGCAAAACAGCTTTGGGACGGGTTTTTAACCAGGTTCATTGAAACAATTGTAAGTACAGTGGATTTTCCAGCACTGCCAGGGTTGGCGGGAGAAGTATATACCCTGGTGATAAGGTGGGTGCTCCCAATCCTGGCAGCTGCTATATTACTGCGGTGCGTCCTGCCTTTTTTTCAGAATGGACAGGGAAAATCGGTCTGGGGTTACCTGCGCATGGCCGATGGTGAACGGCTGCCTATTAGAAACTGGGAAAATTTAATGGGGCGCAGCAAGTTATGTGATATTGTAATTAACCTGCCTTTTGTCTCCAGGAGCCATGCCGTGCTTACCTTTCATAACGGGGCCTGGTCTGTTGCAGACCTGGGCTCAAAAGGCGGGGTAAAAGTAAACGGGGCTGAGATAGAAAAGCTGCAGGCGGTGAATATCCATTACGGGGACACGATTTCCCTTTCAGGCGCGGATATGACGCTGGTCTCTCCGGAGGAAGAACCCAGGGAACCATTGCATGAAAATGATGCTGTTAGAACTAAAGAATCCGGGAGATATTTCAGTTCCGGTGGAACCCTGTTTTTGATTTTATTATTTCTGATTCTGGGAGGCATCCAGATTATCTTTTCCATGGGTACTGAAGAAAATCCCGCCCTGCCTATCATATTACTCATATTCATCATGGCCATCTCCTTACATTATACCCTCACCCGCTGGTTCAACCGAAAGAATATGGAACTGGAACTGCTGTGCTATTTTCTCTGCGGACTGAACTTATTCATTGTTGCCTCCGCCTCCCCCAACTCCCTTGATAAGCAGCTGGTGGCCATTCTTGCAGGGATCGTGGTGTATACCGTACTGCAGGTACTCATCGGGAACCTAGGGCGGGCTGAGAAACTGAAGTTTTTCTTGATCGCCTCCGCCCTGGTGCTCATGGTTTTAAACCTGTCTCTGGGGGAAACATATTTCGGAGCGAAGAGGTGGATTAATCTTGGGTTTGTCTCTTTTCAGCCCATGGAGTTTGTAAAGATTGCCTTTGTGATGGCCGGGACGGCAACCCTGGACAGGCTTCTTACAACCCGCAATATGACTGCTTTTATAGCATTTTCCGGAGCATGCATTGGCACGCTGGTGCTCATCAGGGATTTTGGCACGGCGGTGGTTATCTTTGGCACCTTTATTGTCATCGCCTTCATGCAGTCCGGAGATTTGCGGACAATTCTCCTGGTAACGGCAGGGGCCGTATTTGGAGGTATTGCAGCAGTCTCATTCATGCCTTACATCGCCACCCGCTTTGCGGCATGGGGAAACGTATGGGAACTGGCAAATACCACCGGCTACCAGCAGACCCGCACCATGATTGCCGCTGCCAGCGGCGGTCTTTTAGGGGTAGGCGGCGGAAATGGCTATTTTAAATATATTCCTGCAGCGGATACAGACCTGATTTTCGGCCTGCTCTCCGAGGAATGGGGGCTGCTGATTGCCCTTACTGCAGTTTTGAGCATCGTGTTTATTGCGGTTTATGCGGTGCTTTCAACCAGGAACTGCCGTTCATCTTTTTATGCCATTGCTGCCTGTGGAGCGGCTTCCATATTTTTAATCCAGATGGCATTAAATGTTCTGGGATCAGTAGACATTCTTCCTCTGACGGGAATCACCGTGCCTTTTTTATCCAACGGGGGCTCCTCCATGATTGCTTCCTGGGGGCTTCTGGCCTTTATTAAATCTGCTGATGACCGCATCAGGCCGGATAAAGCGGATTATGATGAGGAAGAAGATGACGAGGAAGAAGGTGATTAATGATGAGGCTGCTGTCAAAACGTACTGCCCTGTTGCTAATTTATGTAATGCTTCTGGTACTGGGTCTTTTGGCCTTCACCATGAAGTATCTTGACCATGCTTCCACCTGGGTACAGCATCCGTCCAACAGGCACCTGCATGCAAACGGGAGACTGGTTGTGTCAGGGAGGGTGTATGACCGTTCCGGCAGCATCCTCATGCAGATGGTGGAGGGAAGGTTAACGTTCAATGAGGATAAAACAGTGCGCACGGCGGTTATGCATGCCACAGGGGATGCAAAAAGCAATGTAGCCACCGGCGCTCAAACTGCCTTCAGAGCCCGGCTGAGCGGCTGGGATTTAATCAACGGGGCGTACCGCTTTAATGATAAATTAGGCCCCGGCAGCAACCTTTCCCTTACCCTGGATGCCGACCTGTGTGCCGCTGCCTACAGCGAACTGGCCGGCCGCAGGGGGGCGGTGGGTATATATAATTATAAGACGGGAGAGATCCTCTGCATGGTCAGCACTCCCTCCTTTGACCCAGAGAACCCTCCCGATGTGCAGGCTGACCCCGACAGGTATGAAGGGGTTTATATGAACCGGCTTTTTTCAGCTGCTTATACTCCCGGCTCGGTGTTTAAGCTGGTGACCGCTGCCGCAGCGATTGAGCATCTGGATAACCATAATTTTCGCTATCACTGTGATGGGCAACTGCAGGTTGGCGGAGATATGGTGACCTGTTCCTCAGCCCATGGGGAAGTTACACTGGAGAAGGCCCTGGCCGTTTCCTGCAACACGGCATTTGCCCAAATCACCCTTGAACTGGGAGCAGATATACTGCAGGAATATGCGGATTTGGCCGGGTTCAATTCCAGGCTGGAGGTGGACGGCATTAAAACGGCGGCAGGTAACGTGGATGTGACAGGTGTGAAGGGAGCAGACCTGGCCTGGGCCGGCATCGGGCAGTATACAAATACGGCAAATCCACTGAATTTCATGGCTTACATGGGAGCCATCGCCAATGATGGTGTCCGCGTTACCCCAAGAATACTGAAAGAACGTGGAATACTATCATTTATCCCTGCTTCGTATGAACAGAAGCGGGTGCTTTCGCAAAAAACAGCTGAACAGCTTAAGCAGCTGATGAGAGACAGCACAATAACTGCTTCCCACGAGGAGAAATTCAAAGGCATGGAACTCTGTGCAAAAACCGGTACTGCCGAAGTAGGTGGAGGGAAACAGCCCCATGCGTGGTTTGCCGGGTTTTTGGACCGAGAGGATTTTCCCCTTGCTTTTGTTGTGGTAATCGAAAACGGCGGGTTCGGAAGGAGTGCTGCCGCTCCCGTAGCAGCAAAGGTGCTGCAGGCTGCGGTGGATGCCGGGGTGAGGTGATCCTGGTTTGCAGAGTATATAAGCGGTTTTGTAGTTCACTTTTTAATGAAAGTAAAAACTGTACCTTTAATTCGGGAAAGGAGAATTAATTTGGCTAAAATAATGAGACCTGTAGAGATGGAAAAATGTATTGGATGTTACTGCTGTATGCTGGCCTGTGCCAGGCAGGTGCACAGCTCTCTCTCTTTAGACCGTTCCGGTATCCAGGTCCGTACCCTGGGAGGCCTGACCGCAGGATTCCAGGCAGTAGTATGCCTGGCCTGCCTTCCGGCACCCTGTGCAGAAGCCTGTCCCACCGGTGCTTACCGGCAGAGGAAGGGAGGAGGAGTCCGGTACAGCAGAGAATCCTGTATTCGTTGTGGGTCCTGCAAGGAGGCCTGTCCTGTGGATGCCATAATCATGGATCGGGAAAGTGGAGAACCCGTGGTCTGTTATCACTGCGGCCGCTGTGTCTCTTTTTGTCCACACAGCTGTCTGGCTATGACAGAGGGTAAAAAGCCAAAAGGAGATGTGATATAATGCTTTCTCATGGCTATGTGAGAATTATGGAGGTAAACCTTGATAATGGGAAAGGAAGGGTTATCAAACGGGAAGACCTGGTAAACCATCTGGGGGGCAGCGGCCTCGCGGCAGCTCTGTATCAGGAGTACGGCCTTCCGGAAGAATCACCCTTTCATCCGGACCAACCCCTGATCTTTGCCATAGGGCCCCTTAATGCACTTTTCCCCCTGATGAGCAAGGTAGTGTTGGGATTTAAATCCCCCTACAACGGGTATTATGCCGAAACCCATGCCGGGGGACGGATGGGAACAATAATGCGCTTTGCGGATATTGATGCCCTGGTTATCCGGGGAAAGGCGAAAAGGCCGTCTTACCTGGTCGCGGGCTCCCGGGAAATAAATGTAAAGGACGCCCGTCACCTTTGGGGCCTGGACACCACCTTAACAGCCCGCCTGATTCGGCAGAAAGAAGCCAGGGCCCATGGGAAACGCAGCATTTTGAGGATTGGTGTTTCCGGGGAAAACCTGGTTAAAATTGCCGGGATTAACGTGGATACTTTTCGCCATTTTGGGAGGCTGGGGGCCGGTGCCCTCATGGGCTCAAAATTCCTTAAGGCCATAATGCTTATTGGAGACGCCTCTTTTGACCTGGATTTTGGCCCTTCCTATAAAAAGCTTTACAAGAGACTGTTTCAGGACCTGGTGGGGTCAGACTTGATGACAAAATATCACGGCCTTGGCACAACAGGAAATGTTCTTCCCTTAGAAAAAATGAAATCCCTGCCGGTGAAAAATATGCAGGCCACAACCTTCCCCGAGGCAGAAGGGATTTCCGGAGAATATTTTGCCGACAACCTGCTCCTGAGGCAGGTCGCCTGTACCGGCTGCCCCATCGGATGCATACATATCGGACTGCTGCGGGAGAAGTTTGGGGAGGAACATGAATACTGCTACCGTCAGGTTTCCTATGACCATGAACCGGTTTTTGCCATGGGGAGCATGCTGGGAATTTCCCGGGCGGAAGAAGTCATCACCCTGCTGGACCGGGTGGAGAAATACGGGTTGGATGTGATTAGCACCGGAGTCGCCCTGGCCTGGGCGACGGAAGCCCTGGAGAAGGAATTGATTTCAAAGGAGGAAACCCTGGTTCCCTATAAGTTCGGCAGCAGCAAAGAGTATCTGGAGGGAATCCGGTACCTGTCCGAAGGAACCAATGAATTTTACCGGCTGTTGGGGGAGGGGGTTTCTGCCGCTGCTTCTAATTACGGAGGAGAGGACTTTGCCTGCGTGTTAGGTCAGGAAATGGCCGGTTATGCCACGGGGCCAATCTTCTTTGTATCCCAGGCCATGGGATTTCGCCATTCACACCTGGACACGGCGGGATACCAGCTTGACCAGATGCCCGAGGAATTTACCCCCGAAAGGGCTGTGGAACTTCTAGAAGAGGAAGAAAGGCAGAGAGTGCTGCTAACCTCCATGGTAGCCTGCCTGTTCGCCCGAAAACTCTATACACCGGAGGTGCTGCAGGAGGCCCTGGAGGCAGTCGGCCTCAAAGAACAGGGGAAGAGCCTGGAAGAATTAGGGGAGGGAATCCGCCGATTACGCTGGAGAGTTAAGTTCTCTACGGGATTTAAACCAGAAAAAACAGTGATTCCCCGGCGTTTTACTGAAATTGTAAACGTTAAGGGAGTTTCCTCCAAGGAATATATGAAGGACCTGATTAAGCTTTATTCCCGTTCTATAAATAACCTCCGGGATCAGGAAAAATAGTAGGACAGGGGGACATGGGACAGGGGGACAGGTCCCCTGTCCCATACTTAACTACGCTCCATGAGCCACATGGGCAGATTAATTTTTTCAAACACGATTTTTTTCTTCACGGTTAAACCGTGCTTTTCGTAAAACGGCAGGTTATTTTCCTTTTCCGTTTCCAGATAGAGACGAAGGCCCTCCCTGCTGCATTCTTCTTTAATGGCATCCATGAGTTTACTTCCAAGCCCCTTCCCCTGTGCCGCAGAAGATACGCCGATAATGGTAAGGTATACATAAGGCTTATTCTTCATCAACCTTTTCCGTTCAGCTCCAAGCTGTTTTGATACAATGGAAAGATTGCTCATGGACTCCTTTCCCATCTTGGTCCCGTACCTCAAGGCGCCGCAGCGCAGCATGCGCCACATAGTCATATCTGCATACCTGCCGGGAACCCAGACAGCTAATGCCTCTATGTCCGGGGACGAGGCGTATGCTTTTCCGTATTTCATCCCATATAGTAACGGGCATGTGAAAAAACCGGACAATGCATTATCCTTATCCGGGTCATTTTTAAATACCTCTCTCCAGAGAGGGTCATCTTTAAAGGCATCCTTCAGGCATTCAACAGCTCTAGGAATATCTTCTTTGGTAAGGCGGTAAAAGGAAGATGCGGACATCAAATCACTCCTTATCTGACAGTCAATGAATATTCCACATTATATCATTTTCTGCAACTCTTTTCCATATATACGTTTCTACCTATTGACGTTAACCCTTTGAAACAGCTTGTTAGAGTTCGATCCATGAACTCCAACGGCTGTTTTATTTCTTTATAGGAGCAGTAATTGGAGTAAAAAGTAATTTTACCTGAACTTAACGTGTCTTTTACAGTAAATTGAATTTGCAGTAGTACAATTATATTAAGTAGTATTCACAAGATATTACCATCACATAAAGCGCGTATATTTAACATAAAGGAGGCTGTTTATTATGCTGGATTTTATGGCGGCCATATTTTTCGTAATTTATATTTTTTTACTTGGATATTTTCATTATAAGCAGAGCAAAAATAACGCAGATAGATTGCTTAAGTAAATCCCAAAAACAAGACAATATTGTAAAGCACGAGGACAGGCATTTTAAATATTTTTTAATAAAACACAACCAAAAGGGTTGTGTTTTAATATTAAAACGGGGTCAGGCTTGAATTATTGGCTGGTAACGGGAAGGAATTATTTTGCAAAATGTCAAATAAGTTTCTTACACTGCTGGTAAGCAAGTTAGGATAACTTTCGGGACATGCTTGTGTCCCTCTCAGCTGGTATAATTTTTCTTTACAGGAAAGTTAATACTGAACCAACTTAAATATTACTCTTCAAGCAGATCAGGTTTAACAGGCACCAGCGAATCCATTTTTGTCACGAGTCTTCAGGGAGACATAAAGATTAAAATTTGCTGTTCTTAAAGGAGGGAACAAATTGTCCATCAGTTTTATTCACTGCGGAGATATTCACCTGGGTTTTAACCAGTACAATAACGAAGAAAGGTTTCTTGATTTTCACCGTTCTTTTTCATACATAATCGATTATGCCATTGATAATAAAGTAGATTACTTTCTTATAGCCGGGGACTTTTTCAATAAGCGTTCCATAAATCCCCGAACTTTAAGCCAGGCTATTTCTGAATTAAGCAGGCTAAAAGAAGAGAAGATACAGGTCATTGCTATTGAAGGTAATCATGATAAAGCTCCTTATGGTGAAGGAAGCGAATCCTGGATGCGCTTTCTCAATGAACAGGGGTACTTTTACCTGCTGAGTCCACGATTTGAAGAAGGCTCCCTGGTTCTTGAGCCATACAAAGAAAAGCAGGGAGGAAGTATACTAACCTTTGAAGGGGTACGGTTTGTGGGCCTTGGGTATCAGGGCTCAATGACAGGCAGGAGATTGAGTGAACTGAATGAGCAGTTAGAAAAGTCAGAAGTACCTACCATTCTTCTGCTGCATTCAGCGGTGGATATGCTGATGCACCTGGGCGGAATAAAAAAAGAAGATATAGCTGTTTTAAAAGATAAAGTGGATTATGTGGCCATGGGCCATATTCACCACCGCTATGAAATAGATACCTGGATTTATAATCCAGGCTGCCCCGAGTGCTGGGATGTTGGGGAGTGGGCTCAGGAAAAAGGCTTTTACCATGTAGTTTTACAAGAAGATGAGATCGATACCTCATTTATTCCCGGTGAAAAACGACCTGTCTATTCCTGTGCCGTTAATGTCACCGGATGTGAAGAGTTAGAAGAAGTTTATGACCTCTGTGGCCACGAAATAGAAAAACTTGAAGTAGAGGAAGGGTCTAACCCCATAGTGCAGCTGGTGATTAAAGGCACTACCCCCTTTAGTCCCCTGGCTGTGGATACCCGGTTATTGGAAGAAAAAATTAAAACTGCATACGGCTGTCTCATAGTAGAAGTGGTTAATAATGCCGTCATGAAGGGTGAGCAGGAGGCGTTAATGGATAACCCTGCTGAAATGAATCGAGAAGACCTGGAACGAGAGGTTTTACGTAGAATCTTTTTAAACAGCGGAAACCTGAATCCCTGGGTCGATGAGCTGGTAAATCTCTCCAAAAAAATGAAAGAACTTATCTACCTGGAGGCAGAAGAACAATCCATTTCAGCCCTGATAGAAAACCTGGCGGAAAAAATGGTATCAGAAGAAGTAAAAGAACAAGTGGAAGAAAAGCCAGACAGTGAAGCAGCCGCCTCTTTAGAGTCAAATCAAAAGGGAAGTGAAAAATCATGAAAATATTTGAGCTGCGGTTAAAAAACTGTAAATGTTATGAAGACAAAACAATCAACTTTCAAGAGGGAATAAACTTTATTTCCGGAGTAAATGGAGCAGGGAAAACAACCATCATCGAAGCCATCGGATTTGTGCTGTTCAATCATTTACCCTATAACGCCAGACAGTTTATCCGGGACGGTAAAAATAGCGGGGAAGTCCAGGTTTTAATCGAGGCAAAAGATGAGAGGCTTTATCGAGTGATTAGAAAATTTAACAAGCAGAGTAAAAGTGTAAAATGGGAAGTTTATGATGAAGAGACGGATACTGTTCTGGATGAGTTACATGGAATTGATGATGTCAGCCGCTGGATTAAAGAAAACATTGGTGTCGATCCGGAGGACAGCCTGGAAAAAATTTTTCAGCAGGTGATTGCCGTAAATCAGGGTCTTTTCACAGCTCCCTTTTTGGAAACCGGTGCAAATCGCAAACGGATTTTTGATGATATCCTGAAGGTGGAGGGGTATCGCGAAGCATTTGATAAGAGCAAGTCTCTCAAAAGG
>SKNC01000079.1 GCA_007120745.1 Bacillota bacterium | reverse complement strand
TTCAAGAATTCTGATAAATCCCAGCACTGCACCGGCCGCCGCCCCCAGGCCGCCGCCCCCTAAAAAACCAAAGGAAACAATTATAAATTTGCTGATCAAGCTTTGAAAATTAATAAATCCCAGTGCCCCTTCACCAATACCGGTAATCATAATCACACTGGTGAGCATCAAGCTGATGCCCTCTTCATAAGTAAGATTTCGCGGGGGCATCCCCTCTTTCAAAAAAGGAACTACCACAAAAAAAACAGACCAGGCTAAAAGAGCCAGCACAACTTCAAAGCCAAAAAGTACGGCGTCATACAAAAAATAGTAATTGGTTATGTATTGGGGTGTAAAAGCCAGAACCATTGATACGGAAAGAATTGCCCAGCCCGGAATATCAAACCGGCTTCGCTTCATAAAATGACTGAAGAAAGTAAAGACCAGGATTCCCAGGGTTAAATTAAAAGGATACCAGCCCAGGGAGTAGGTAAGGCTGCCCGCAATTATGCTTAAGGCAACGTACAGGCTTCGATACGGAGTTATGGTAAAAACCACCGCCCAGTAAGCCAGGCCAAAGGGCGCCAGTTCCCCTAAAAGAACTGCCCTGCCTAAAAGAAAACCTACCAAACAGAGAAAAACTCTGCCCCTGAGGAGAGCCTGTCCAACCGCTTCAAAGATTTGTCTGGCATTGAAATATCTTAATCTCTGATTCACTTCAGGGCTGTAAGACTTTTGATAGGTCTGTACTGCTCCTCCTTTGTATTTCATAACAGCGCCTCCTCCTCTCATTAATTTCTACCATTATAAACCAAGTCTTCCAAAAAACTTGTCACAACCGAGGAGAAGGGCTTATTTTTTTTTCGACAAATTTATATTTCTATTACCTTGATGGTTTTCCCCAGGCTGTGGTCCACGGCCACAAAGGAATATCCCAACTTCAGGAGGAGAACCGGATTTTTTTGCACCAGGGTTACTTGTTCGCCGGGAAAAATGCCCAGGGTGAAAAGCTTTCGTTTTCGGTCCCAGCCCGCGTTAATTTCTTTTACTGTTCCTGTACTGCCCTTCTTTAAGTCGGTCAGGGGAACCGCTGTTTTTATTTTTCTCAACTTTATGTTCCTCCCTACTTACAACAATGGTAAAATGGTTAATACTCTGTTCACCATATAGCCGGCCCCGAAGGCAGTGAAAATGACACTGACCAGAATAAGAGCTCCTCTGACCGGCCCCTGCTCCTTTACCACCATGATAAACTGGGCAATACAGGGTAAAAATAAAGACAGAGTAAGGGAAGCCACCACCAGCTGCGGACCGCTTAAAAGGCCTTCCTTAACCAGATCATATAGTCCCGCTGCTCCATAATCTCTCCGAAAAAAGCCCAGTATAAAAATGGGCGCCAGCTCCCCGGGCAGGCCCATGGCTGCTAAGGGAGGCAGAAGCATCAGAATGACCCGGTCCAGCACTCCTGACATGTTTCCCACCCACATAATGATACTAACCAGCAAAAACAGGGGGAACACCTCTTTCATGTACCATTTAATTCGGGCATAAGTTTTTTTCAGCAGCCCTGTTAGATGGGGTAAACGCAGGGGGGGAATTTCCATATAAAATTCGGGATGATATCCCGGCAGTATTTTATTGCATAAAAACCCTACGGCAGCCAAAATCAATACTAAGGAAAATCCCCATACGGCCAGGGCCCGGGGCTGTCCAGCCAGTATGGACAGAATTAACCCCAGCTGCGCAGAACAGGGAATTCCCAGGGCCAGCAGCAGTACAGCAATAAACCTTTCGCGGCTGGTTTCTAATGTCCTGGTAGACATTACCGCCATGGTCCCACACCCCAGTCCCAGTATTAAAGGGATTACGGAGCGGCCGTTCAGTCCAAAGGTCTTAAAAAGCTTATCCAAGAGCATGGCCAGCCGGGGAAGGTAGCCTGAGTCTTCCAGCAAAGAGAAGAAAAGAAAAAAAGAGGTTACGATGGGCAGGACCACCGCCATACTGTAACGCAGCCCCAGATTAAAAAGCCCGTAATCTGCATAAAGAAGCTGCTTCAGCCAGGGAAGCGTAATCCCCTGGCCCAACCTGGTCAGCAGGGGCATGAACATTTCCTGATATAAATTCCCGTCTATAAAATCCACCAAAACACCGGCTCCAAAAACCCCCACAAACTTATACAGGCCATAATATAAAACCAGCCCCAGGAAAAAAAGGCCCCACAGGGGGTGCATGGTAAGAAAGCTGAGTTTATATGCAAAAGAGACCTCCGCTCTTTTTGGGCTGCTCATTACCTCTTTTGCAATTTTTTTGGCTTCCCTTTGTCTCTCCAGTTCCCCTGTAAAGGACCTGGAATTACTTTTTTTTCGGTCCTTCTTTTTTGCATTCAGTTCTCTTCCTATTACCTTCTTTAATTCATTTATGCCTGTCCCCCGGGCAGCCGCTGTACCCACTACCGGAATGTTCAGTTTTTCTTCCAACGTTTTTAAATCCAGGACCAGCCCCGCCTTTGCGGCCTCATCCATCATATTCACTACCAGAATCAGTGGATGTCCGGTTTCCATCAGTTGGAAGGTGAGGGAAAGCATTTTATCTAAATTTTTTGCCTCCACCACCTGCACCACCAGGGCCGCCCCCTTCTCTTTTAAGAGGGTTACCGTCACCTTTTCCTCCTCTGAAAAAGGGGTCAGGCTGTAAGCCCCGGGAGTATCTTTCACTGTGAAGGTTTCTTTATTGTATTTGAATTTTCCGGTACTTATGTCCACAGTGGTTCCGGGGTAGTTTGAAACCACCGCATAGGAATCGCTAATCTGGTTAAAAATTACGCTCTTTCCCACATTGGGCCTTCCCACCAGAAAAATTGTCTTTTCTTTTTGCACAAAAAAACATCCCCCATGCTTTTCCCGGTTTCTACTCTTTTTGCTTCAACCGGGTTGTCTACTTCTATGTGTATGCGGGATGTCCGGTATATTTACTATTATTTTTGTTTAAAATAAACCCGTAATGTATTTCAACCGTTTCCTTCCAGAAACCAGGATCACGAAAGGGGAATCACCTTTGACATTCAAAATTATTGCCATGATTGTTGCACTGATTTCCGGTATATCCATGGCTGTACAGGGAGCTCTGAATACGGTTTTAGGTAAGTTTATCGGAATTCTAGAAACTACCTTTATTGTTCATATCGTGGGAACGGTGGTGGTGGCCCTGGGGCTGTTCGTATTAAAGCTGGGTGCCGGCGGGTTTGAAAACATTCCCCGGGCACCCTGGTATGCTTTCATCGGTGGGATCTTTGGGGTTATTATTGTGTACAGCGTGGTCTTCAGCATCTCCCGGTTAGGAGTAGCTCTAGCCACTACCATAATTATCACCGGCCAGATTACAACCGCAGTTCTTATCGACCATTTCGGCCTGTTCGGCCTGGATAAAATCTGCTTCAGCTGGATCAAGGTTCTGGGAATTGTCTTTCTTTCCCTGGGAGTCAAACTTATGCTCAGTTAAACTTGTATAAAGCCCCCAAAAGAAGATCCCCTTCGCTGACCGTGACGCGATGAAAATCAAGCTCTTCCATAAGAGTTAATACAATTGCTGTCCCGGCAGCAATCACATCTGCCCGCTGGGGCTGCAGCCCTGGTATTTTTTTTCGATCCTCTTCTTTCAGAGAAGAAAGGCAGGTTAACAGGTCCCTGACCTCCTCCCGGCTCAAAACAAACCCATGGACCCTGCGGGAATCATAGATCTCCAGTCCCTGCTTCACCGCAGCCAGAGAAGTAATGGTTCCCCCTGCACCCACCAGCTCTTTAAATTTCCCCTTCAGCCGGCTCTTTAAGGGAGTAAGGGTTTTTCGAACGTACTGCTGAACTGCGTTTACATCCTGCAGGGCAGGAGGGTCCGTAAATATACAGGCTTCTGTCAGCCTGACCACCCCCAGTTTCAGGCTTTCTAAATATAGATAACCCCCCTGGTACCAGACCAGTTCTGTGCTTCCACCCCCCAGGTCAAATACCAGTGGATTTTCGATTTCCCTGAGGGATTTGACCACTCCCAGATAACTTAAGTCTGCCTCCTCTTTGCCGGACAGCACTTTCAGGTCTATGTCCACTTCATTTTTCAGCCGGGAAATTAAACACTCCTTATTTCTGGATTCCCGGACAGCGCTGGTTCCCATCACTGCAGTAATTTCCGCCCGGTACTCTTTAATATCCAGCAAATAACTTTTCATTACTTCTAAGGTGCGCTCCACTGCCTCCTGCTTCAATCTTCTATCCCGGGCTGTGTCCTCCCCCAGCCGGGTAATTTCCACCCTGCTGTGACAGGGAAGGTATGCATTTGAAGAATTTTTTTTCGCAATGAGCAGCCGCACGGAATTGGTTCCTAAATCCATAACAGCAAAATACATAGGTTTTTTCCATCCTTCCTTTAACAAAAAAAGTATTCCCCAGGAATACTTTAAGTAAGCGGTAAGATTGCAGTATGTTTTTTTGCTCTTAAAATGCCTTTAAACAGCGGGGGAAAAAAATATTTCAATTCATCTCCTGCTTGCAGCTTCCCCGCCCCCCTCTTTTATTTTCTGTGTTTTTCTTCAGGTCCTGGAGCTTTTCATCACTTTCTTTCATGAACTTTGCCAGCTTATCCTCAAAACCCTGCTTTACATTTTTCACCGGGGCAGGTTTTCTTCTTTCCCCTCTTTCTTTACGCTGAATACGTTCGGGCTGACGGGCAGGGGGTGCCGAAGGATTCGCCTGTTTGATGGAAAGACCAATCTTGCCTCCCTGGTCCACAGAAAGCACTTTTACTTTTACCCGATCCTTCTTTTGCAGAAAATCATTAATATCCTTCACATACGTGTCGGCGATTTCTGAAATATGAACCAGGCCAACTTCTCCTCCGGACAGCTGAACAAAAACTCCAAAATTGGTAATGCCAGTAACTATCCCTTCAACAATGCTGCCAACTTCAATGGACATACGAAAAATAATTCCTCCTTGGCTGGATAAAAAATTAAATATAATATAAAGACCTACTGTTCCTTCTCTCTAAAGACATAACGGTCTTTATCCACGTTAAAAAGCACTTCTCCTGTCTTTATCAGGCCCAGTTCTTTCCTGGCTAGTATTTCAATATATTCAGGATTATGAAGAAGTTCCACTTCTTCTAACAAATTGTCATTTTCTTTTTCTGCCCTGGCTATTTCCTCTTTCAGTTCAGAAAGAGCCGCCTCTAAATGATTCACTTTCAAGAGTTGATTTATGAAGAGTCCACTGAAATATAATACCAAAATAACTAAAATAAGACAGGCAGCCTTGGAAGCAAAAGATGCCTTTATTCCCCTGTTTTTATTAATATCTCTTATTTTTGTGTGCCGCTGAACTTTATTTCGGGAGCAGGCCGTCCTGTTCATTAACTATAAACCCTCCTGAGAAAATCCCTCAACTTCGATTTATATTTTCTCTATCTCTTTTATAAAATCCTTCTTTTATGGTCAACTTTATTCAATATTTTCCCCAAAGGCCTGCTAATTTTTCTAATTTTTCGTTTCCCCTTCTCAATTCTCCTGGAAACTGGTAAAAGTATCTTCTCCAGTATTCTGCCCACCGGCCTGAAAAAAAATTTAAAAATCTTCACAACATATCTAATTAGTAATTTCATCAACCAGAGTGTTCTTCCGATGATAAAGCCATAAATCTTTTTTACCGTTCTGCTGAGTACAAAATAATAAATGATAAGACCGCTTCCCATGGCCAGAAAAACGTAAAACCTGACTTCTCCCCAGTTAACCAGCACCAGTAAAAAGGCACAAATTATGGTGATAAACACCCACAGGCAGAAATCCAGAACAACTTGAAGCCAGGGAGTAAACTTGAAAAATTTTTTAAACGTATGGTAGAAGTCAAATATAAACCCCGATGCAAACCCGATTAAAATAAAAAGCACCAGGGCAATAAGCTGATTCCCTACTGTCAATGACAGCACCTCCATAGAATTTCACTGTTTCTTTATCTGAACAGCCTCTCCAGAAATCCTTTCCCTTTCCCTCTCATGCCCCGGGCTCCTTTTTCTTCAGAGTAGGCCAGCTCCAGGACAAACCCTTCTATGGACAGGTTTCCCTGTTCCAGATTTAAGTGCTTAATATGCAGTTCTTCTCCCCCTATGGCCAGCAGTCCCATTTCCGTTTCCAAAATGATTTCCTCGTCATCAAAGCTGTCCACATGGAGCACTCCATTAATTTCCATATATTCTCGATTATCGATGACCAGCCTGTGCTGTTGGTTCCCACCGGACTTTCTTTTCTCTTCCATCTATTTCTCCTCCCTTTTTAGCTGCTGCTAATATTTTCTTTAATTTCATAAATATGCAGGTAAAAAACAATTATGATTAACTATAATAATTTATATGTATCGCCCCGGTTAAAAAGCTCCATTTAGAAAATATCGGCAGGGAATCCTTGGGTTCTATTGACCTCATGAGGATGTCACAAGTAAGCACAAAATTCTTTGAATGCAAAAAGAAAGCTGGCTTACAGCCAGCTTTCAAGATAAATCACAATTAATTAACCCTGTTTTCTTTATTCCCAAAGCTTTACTACTTCCACGTCTTTATAATAATAGCTCACAATTTCTTCGGGGGATAAACCGTCCTCCGCATGAGTCCGGGCTCCCCACTGGCACATTCCAACACCGTGCCCAAACCCCACACCTTCGAATTTAACCTGATCTCCGCTAACCTCCATTTCATTGATAAAGGTAGAACGCATCTCAGTGCTTCCCAATGCTATTCGTAAGTCTGGAGCGTTAACCTCTACATCATTGGCCCTGAATACGGTTACCCTGCCGGAAGGGCCTTTCTCGGCAATTTCAAGTTCAGTAATAGCTCCCGGGTCTTCACCGGTTATCTGCTGCACAGCATTCCTGATTTCCTGTAAACTGAAAGACTCTTCCCACTCTCTCTCTTCATCAGGCACTTTGTCTACGGCAGGACTTCTAACCACGTGAATATATGGAGGATTTCCCCCTTCATAAGCTAACCCTTCATCGGCCAGCGCTGTTTGAGGTCCCGCAAAGGCATGAAACCATGCCCGGATGAAATTTCCCTGGTGCACTGCCACCTCTCCCCGGGTCATGTCTACGGCTTTTTCTACATTTTCCGTAATAGAAGCGGCATCATAGGCCTGGAATTCTTCAATATCTGTAGAAGCATGGGCGTTTCTTTGAGGCACTCCCCCGTTTTCCTCAATTTTTTGCAGGGTAAAACTTCGGGCAATAATGGCCTGTGCAGCCAGTGCTTCCTCCGGCCAATCGGGTTTCATCTCCCCGGCCACTACTCCTTTTATATATTCCTCAAACTGCATATCCTCTACAGTACCTTCTTCACTCATATAAACCCTCAGCACCGGTTCATGGTTTTCTTCCGTAGAGATTTCATCAGGGATCTCCGGCGCCGCCTGCTCTTCAAAGGGAGAGGGCTCCTCTCCTACCCCAACCAGCCTGATTACAGCAAGCACAAGCAGGACCAGTGCCAATACGGAGCCGGCAATCCAATACTTTTTGTTATGCTCGGGTATTTTTACCATAATTTAGCCTCCTATTTTTAACTTGTAAGAGTTAATACATTTTGTCTATATGTATAGTATTAACTATTGAAGCAAAACAATATACACAAAAAAAACAACAAAAAATAGGCCCTCTTTTCAAAGAACCTATTTTCTCATAAACAATTTTCTCATAAACAACACAATCTTATGCTGCTCTACTTAACACTTTCTTTTAATGCTTTCCCTGCCTTAAATACAGGAACTGTTGCCTGTGGTATCTGGATTACATCGCCAGTAGCTGGGTTTCTTCCTTCACGGGCCTTGCGGGTACGTAAATCAAAAGTGCCAAAACCAATTAGCTGTACTTTCTCACCTTTAGCTAAGGCATCAGTAACACTCTCAAAAACGGCGTTTACTGCTTTTTCGGTGTCCTTTTTTGTCATTCCTGTCTTTTCGGCCACTACGCTGATTAGTTCAGATTTGTTCACCAAAATCCCTCCTATTTTACAATCATTATAATAAGGTAATATTAAAGCTTATTCGCTATTGCTTCTAAAACTCCTGCAGGTTTATTGTTTTTTTTTACCTTATAACCCATGTTTTTTAGCCTTTTCCCATATTTTGTCCAATTGCTCCAAATTATAGTCAGAAAAATCTTTTTCTTTTTTCTCTAATTCTTTTTCCATATAATTCAACCGCTTCAAAAATTTCTCAACTGCTGAACCCATGGCAAGTTCCGCATCCACCTCTAGAAGTCGGGAGACATTGACTGCTGCAAAGAGCAGGTCACCTACCTCTTCTTCTATTTTATCCCTATCCCCGGTATTATATACGTTTTCCAGTTCCAATAGTTCTTCTTTTGCTTTAAAAATGGCTCCCTCCGCACTTTCCCAGTCAAATCCAAATCGGGCTGCCTGCTGCTGTACCTTCTGAGCTCGTTTCAGGGCCGGCAAGCTTACCGGTGCAGAAAAACGGCTCTTTTGATTCTTCTCTTCTCTCTTTATGTCCGACCATTTCCGGGAAACCCCTTCGGCATCCTTAATGTTCTCCCGGCCAAATACATGGGGATGTCTCCGGATAATTTTTTCACAAATATTGTCTATCACATTTCCCATGTGAAAGGCTCCCTTTTCTTCAGCCAGCTGGCTGTGGAAAGCAATCTGCAGCAGAAGATCCCCCAGCTCTTCGCAGAGGGATTCCATGTTTTCCTGGTCAATGGCATCAAGAACTTCAAAAGCTTCCTCCAAAAGATAAGGCCTGAGGGTTTTATGGGTCTGCTTCCTGTCCCAGGGACACCCCTCCGGACCCCGGAGGCTGGACATCATGTCCAACAGCCGGGAAAGGTCCTGTGCTGTTTTATTTTTTTTCATAATTGCGTCTCCTGAATATTTATTTTACATTGTATTTTATCATACAGCATCATTTCGTATATATCAATGCGACATTTAAAAATCGTCCCTGGTGTCGTATCACCCGGTATCACAATTTCTTATTATATTTATCCCCTTAAAATGTGCAGGGTATTAGCCAGCCGGATTAAGTATGGGCCTAGCCGTGGGATTAATTCAAGGTCCGCCCGGGTAATACTGCCTGTAATAAATAAGAGCACCCCATAGCTGACCATCCCTACGGCCACTGAAACAATGGCAGACAAAGCATTGCTCAGTGAAAGGGAGAAAAAAGCGGGGAAAAGTTGAATTAAGTAAGCATAGGACAGGTACACCATGACACCCATACCTGCTACCGCAGCAGCCGGTTTTAAAATCAGCTGACCGGCATTAAACCTGGTCCCGGTATATCTTCGAACAGAAATAATATTTAACATAGAAGCTATGGCAAATCCTACTACGGTGGCAAAGGCCGCCCCCTGGATATTAAGGGCAGGTTGTGCCGTCAGGACCCAGGTCAGGACAATTTTGATAAAGGCACCAAAAACCATGTGTTTTACCGGCAGAAAGGTTTTACCCATCCCCTGCAGGATCCCGGTAGTGGTCTGATAGAGGGTAATAAAGATTACGCTAAAAGCTAAAACCTGTAAGGGCAGTGCAGCTTCAGGAATATCAAAGAGCATTACCATGATGGGCTCTGCCAAAATATACAGACCCACCGCTGCGGGAAGCCCTAAAATTAAGGTGAGGCGAATCACCAGGTTAGTATTTCTCCGGATGATATTTCGGTTTTTCAGGGCCAGTGCTTCTGAGATAGAAGGGACCAGGCTTACGGCCAGGGCAATGGTAATAATCATGGGAATTTGAATCAAGGAGCCCGCCATACCTGTTAATTGTCCATAGAGGGCAATGGCCCTTGCCTCAAGAAAACCTGCGGCTTCCAGCCGCTGTGGGACAATACTTAGGTCCAAAATGGAAATCAGGGGCATCACCAGGTTGCCCACGGTAATGGGTATAGAAATTGCAGCTATGCTGTATAATACCCGAGAAAAATTTAACGATTGTTTTACTTTTTGTCTTTTCGCCCTTTGAAACAGTTCCGGACTCTTTTTCATGAAATATATAACCAGGAAAGTCAGTCCCGCCACTGCCCCGGCTGCAGCCCCAAAGGTGGCACCTCCTGCAGAGTACTCCAGTCCCCTGGGAAAGAGCGCCAGTGCCAGGTAAATGGCTACGGCAACCCGGGTAATCTGTTCAATAATCTGGGAAACAGCCGTGGGCAGCATGGTCTGCTGTCCCTGAAAAAATCCTCGAAAAGCCGACATAACCGCAACAAAGAAAATAGCAGGTGATATGAATAAGATGGGAACCAGTGCCCTGGAGTCACTGGTGATAAATGGCAAAAAATGCTCTGCTCCAAAATAAAGGCCTGTACTCATGATAAAACCGCTGACAGCCAGAACGGTGACCGCAGCTTTAAAGACCCTGACAGCACCATAATAGTTTTTCACTGCCAGGTTTTCTGCCACCAGCTTGGAAACTGCTATGGGAATACCTGCCGTTGAAATAATGAGCAGAGTGCTGTAAATGGGATAAGCCATCTGGTACAGCCCGATTCCCTCATCTCCAATGAGGGCAGCTAAAACAATGCGAAAAACGGCCCCTATGAACCTGGAAATAATACCTGCTAATGTGAGAATAACCGCTCCTTTTATAAAGGATTGTTTGCCCGGCAAGTTTTCCTCCACCTTTCTCCTCCAAAAGACGCTGTACAGTTGAACAATGCATACTAATAGTATGCAGTCAAGGGTTATTATATCAGTAAATTTTATAAAAAACTATAATAAAAAAGTAGTAACCGGAAGTTACTACTTCTTTAGAATATTCTCTGTTACGGCAATTATTGTTCCATTTGTTTGGCCAGAAAACTGGCAGCGGTTTCCGCCAGCTTCAGTTCCATATCCCCCATCTTTACATCCTTTTCTTTATTGCCTAAAATAACTGCCCCTATGGGGTCACCTTCGGCAATAATAGGTGCAATGACTTCTGAGGCAAACTTTATAACACCTTCCTCTTCACTCTCCTTGTAAAAGGGGTGTTCAGCGGGGTTGTTGATGGAAACACTTTTTCTGTTTTCCATTACCTTCTCCACGGCTGGACTCAAAGGCCTATTTAGAAATTCCTTTTTGGGAGCACCAGCCACAGCAATAATTGTATCTCTATCGGCTATACAGGCAATATGACCGATGGCTTCGTAAAGGGAATCAACATATTCCTGGGCAAAGTCACCTAATTCACCAATGGGTGAATACTTCTTTAAAATAACTTCACCATCTCGGTCTACAAAAATTTCTAAGGGGTCTCCTTCGCGAATGCGCAGGGTTCTTCTGATTTCCTTGGGAATCACTACCCTTCCCAGGTCATCAATGCGTCTTACGATGCCTGTTGCTTTCAAATACCTTCCCTCCTTTTTCTGCTTTGAATTACAGATTAAACCTTCTTGCTTTAGTATATATCCGAAGGAAAGGTTTTATTCACTTTTGCTTTTAAAATTTAATGGTCCTCTAGATAATTTTTAATATCTGCTTCTTCCATCAGTGCCATAAAATATTCAGTAAATACCTCTTCCTTTTTCAGAGCCATGGCATCTTCTTCCACTTCTTCATAAGAAAAGTATTTTGACTCTTCTTTCTCATGAAGCTTTATTACGTGCCAGCCGAAAGGAGTTTCTACCGGTTCACTAATGTTTCCTACCTCCAGCGCAAAGGCGGCTTCCGTAAAGGTAGGGTCATAATGATGGTCCACCTGATAAATAACAAAATCCATGGGCTCATCCAGGGAAACATCCTTAGAAACTTCCTCAAAATCTTCTCCCTGTTCCAGCCGTTCAATGACTTTCTCTGCCTCTTCCTCCATCTCAACCAGTATATGAGATACTCTGACAAAACCAGGCTCTAAGAAAATATCCTGATTTTCCTCAAAGTAATCCCTGGCATCCTGCTGGGAAATACCTGCCACCACGTGCTCATACAGGAGATTGACCAGGAATGACTCATGAATCATTTCTTTCAAAATGTCTTCCGAAAGCTTCAGCTCTTTTATCCTGTTTTGGAACTGGTCTTCGCTTTGAAAAAACTCTAATTTAATTTCCTCCAGCTCCTCCTGGTAGTACTGCTCCGCCGCCTCTTCATCGATTTCCAGGTCAAGGGTTTGAATTTCCTGCTTGACCAGCCGGGCTTGAATCATGGAGTTAAGAAGGCTGGATTCTATGAACGTTTTAAAATCCTCATCGGTTTCCAGGGAATCCGAATAATCCTCCATAAAAAAAGTAAAAATCAGCAGCCTTTCATCCAGTTGTTTTCGAGTAATCTGTTCACCGTTTACTTCCGCCATAATTTCTTCCTGCTGACAGCCTGCTGCTGTAAACAGAATCGCTGCGGAAAGAAACAGAATCAGAAATTTAGTGCTGGTTTTCAATGGATATACATCCTCTCTTTTTGAATTAAAAAGTTAATGTAAAAAGTACAAGTTAATTATAATGGATTGCTCTGTTCTCCGCAAGGCCGTAGAGTTTTTGACAAAATTTTTCAATAAGGTCCAAAAGAAGATCTTCGGGAATTCCCTGAACATTTATTTTAAAGGCCACTTCCCTCCCCACCTGCAGGCTCACCTCTTCGGAAAATTCACCGGCAATCCGCAGCAGCACTTCTCCACTCTCAGTAAAGTCAGAATGAAATTTTATGAAAACCAGGTTTTTATCCTGGGATATAGATGCAATCTGCAGTTGGCCTGCATATACTTTTAATCGAGCAATTTTCAGAAGATTTTTGACAGGCTCCGGGACTCGTCCGTATCGATCGCTCAGCTCCCGCTCCATGTCTTCTGTCTCTTCCAGGGAATCTATGGCTGCAATTTTCTGATAAACCGTTATTTTTTGGCTGTGATGATGAATATAAGAAGCAGGGATATAAGCATTTACATCCAGCTCGATTTTTATTTCCGGTGCTTCTGCTTCCGGTTCTCCCTTAAGCTCTTTGATGCTCTGCTCCAACAGCTGGCAGTAAAGATCAAACCCTACGGTAACAATAAAGCCATGCTGCTCAGGCCCAATAATATTGCCTGCCCCTCGTATTTCCAGGTCCCTGAGGGCAATTTTAAAGCCCGAACCCAATTCCGTAAATTCTTTAATGGCCTGCAGTCTTTTTTCTGCCACTTCGGAAAGCACTTTATCCTTCTGATACGTTAGATAAGCATACGCCAGCCGGTTAGATCTTCCCACCCTGCCCCGCAGTTGATACAGCTGGGATAAACCCATTCTATCGGCATCATAGATAATCATGGTATTTACGTTGGGAATATCCAATCCTGCTTCTACGATGGTAGTGCTCAGCAGGATATCGTATTCTTTGTTTAGAAACATATACATATTTTTCTCCAGCCTGGACTCGGACATCTGGCCGTGTCCGATGACAATTCGAGCATCCGGGACAATTTCCCGCAGTTTTTCTCCCCATTTGTCAATGGTTTCCACCCGGTTATACACAAAGTAAATCTGTCCGCCCCGGTTCAGCTCCCTCTGCAGTGCCTCCCGGATCATAGCTTCGGAATATTCCACCACGTAAGTCTGAATGGGATAACGATTTTCCGGTGGAGTTTCTATAACGCTCAGGTCCCTGACCCCTACCAGCGACATATAAAGGGTTCGGGGAATGGGGGTGGCGGTCATGGTCAGCACATCCACGTTTTGGCGGAGCATTTTTATTTTTTCCTTATGCCTGACTCCAAACCGCTGTTCTTCATCAATAATTAGCAGCCCCAAATCTTTAAACCTTATATCAGTGGACAAAAGGCGGTGGGTTCCGATAATGATATCCACCCACCCGGATTTCACCTGCTTAATAATTTCTTTTTGTTCCGAAGGTTTTCGAAACCGGCTTAATACATCAATATTTACAGGAAATCCCCGAAAACGCTCTTTAAAGCTCCGGTAGTGCTGCTGCGCCAGAATGGTGGTTGGCACCAAAAAGGCCACCTGCTTGTGATCCATTACCGCTTTGAAGGCGGCCCGTAAAGCAATTTCCGTCTTGCCGTAACCCACATCGCCGCAGATTAACCGGTCCATGGGTTTTTTCTTTTCCATGTCTTTTTTTACTTCCCGGATGGCTTTTAACTGGTCGGGGGTTTCCTCGAAGGGGAACCGGGCCTCAAATTCCCTCTGCCAGGATTGGTCCTGGGAATACGCATATCCCTGCACCGATTCCCTGACGGCATAGAGCCCCAGCAGTTCCCGGGCCAGTTTTTGCACCGATTCTTTTACCCTGTTTTTAGCCCGGGCCCATTCACTGCTGCTTAAGCCGTGGAGCCTGGGTTTCTTTTCTTCGCTGCCGATATATTTTTTTACCAGGCCAATCTGGTCCGTGGGTATAAATAGTTTATCTTCCCCGGCATACTTAATGTACATGTAATCTTTATGTAACTGGTTTATCTCCAGGGTCCTGATTCCCAGGTACTGGCCAATTCCATGATGTTCATGAACCACATAGTCCCCCACCTCCAGGTCATGGTAGTCAGAAATGGTTACCCCCTCCCGGGAGGTTTTCCAGACCCTCTTTTTCTTCACTTTAGGGATAATTTCTTGTTCTGCCAGCAGGGCGATTTTCAATTCCGGTAAAATAAAACCGTTTTCCAGGCTGCAGCTAATGACTCCTACCGTACCCGATACGATTTCCTGGGGCTTTGAGGTATAAACTGCCTTAATATTCTCTTGTTCAAGGGAACCGGGGATTTCCCGGGCTCTTTTTGGAGAAGAGGCCAAAAAAAATACCCGATACCCCTCTTTAAACCAGTGGCTGATTTCCCCTCTTAAGATATCCCACTGGCCATGAAACCGGGGCATAGATTTATTGGCCATACTGATAATGCGTTGGGGTTTAACATTGGGGATTTTACGCATCAGAAGAGAAAAAGACAGGTAAGGAGTTTTTCGATGGAAAACAAACTCCTGGAGGTTCCCATGCAGCCTGCCCTGACCGGGAAGAAGCGCACCCTCTTGTAAAAGGGAGGTATTGGTTTCCTCCATCTCAAAAACAAGTTTCTGGCTGTTTTCTGCTATGTGTACCGGCTCATCCAATAATACCAGGGTTTCTTCGGGAAGATAATCCAGGAAAGTATTCAACCGGGGATAAAAATAGGGAAGATACTGCTCAATTCCACTGAAATAGATTTTCTCCTTTATTTTCTCCAGATGAAACTCCACCTTGGCGGACAGCCTGGAGGCAGCCTCCCTGTCTCCGGCCCGGTTCAGCGCGGAAAGCCTTTTGTCCAGGTCCTTCTGTATCTCCGCTTCTGCCCTAAGAAAGGCCCCATTATCCAGTATTACTTCCTGAACAGGATTTATTTTTACTTCCTTTATACTTTTTTGAGACCTCTGAGAAGAAAGGTCAAATTCCCGAAGTGATTCTGCCTCATCTCCAAAAAACTCAATTCTGACAGGATTGTGCCCGGTGGAAGGATAAATATCCAGTATTCCCCCCCGCAGGCTGAACTGTCCTCTGCCCTCCACCTGCGGCATCCGTTCATAACCCAGCTGAACCAGCCGGTCTGTCAGTTCTCCCATGGGGAAGCTTTCTTTTTCACAAATCCTTAGAGAAGAGTCCCTCCAAAGTTCTTTTGGGGGCAGCAGAGGCATAAGCGCTGCTGACGGGGCAATCACCATGAATTCTTTTCCTCTGGTAATTTTTTCTAGCACCAGCAGGCGCTGCTCTGTAATCTCTCTGCTGTGGGATATGGATTCGTAAAATATGCTTTCCCTGGAAGGAAACAGCAGAACTTCTTCCGTAGAAAAATAATTCAAAAAATCTTCATACATTTTTTCCGCTTTGGGAAGGTCTGTGGTAACCACCAGGGCCGGGCGGCCGGTGAAATGCCTGGCAGCCGCCATCACCAGATGTTTTTGGCTGCCGTCGATTCCATAAACCAGCTGGCTGCTCATGTTATCTTTTATATTAGTAATCATTTCTTGAAAATTTTTATCCCGGGAAATAACCTGAAAAAGAAAATCACCGCTCATAAGAAACCTTCCTCTCCAAAGCATAGCAAAAAAGCCTTAAGCAAAAACTTGAGGCCCTGCCAAAGAAATATTTTTTCTAATTTCTGTAATAATTATACCCATACAAAAAAACCTGGTCAACTGTGAATTTCACTTCTTTGAGCTAAAGTAGAGCATCTTATCTATTAACTTATTCCATGATACTATAAATATTACCCATTTACCAGCTGCATTATAATGTCTAGAGCATCCTGCCGCGTTCACCCGGGGAGCTCATTGTTTTAAAGGCATCTCTGCTTCTGGATAAGATCCCAGCACTCGTAAAAAAACCGTGTTTTCCCCTACTGCCTCCAGGGTCTCTTTTACCCCGGAATCATTGAGGTGTCCCTGCAGGTCAACAAAAAACAGGTAATCCCCAAAGTTCCTTTTGGACGGCCGGGATTCAATACGGGTCAGGTTTAAATTTCTTAAGGCAAATTCTTTTAACACCTGGTAAAGGGCTCCCGGGCCATCTTTAATACCAAATACCAGGGAGGTTTTATCCCTTCCCGAGGGCTGGTTAATCTGATTTAAAGACAGCACGATAAACCGGGTATAATTGCAGTCATAGTCATGAATATTTTCTTTTATAATCTCCAGCCCATAAAGTTCTGCCGCCCGGCGGGTACCAATGGCAGCACAAAACGTATCCCTTCTTTCCGACACCAGCCGGGCGGCCTGGGCGGTGCTGAGAGTTACCTCCACCTCCGCCCCGGGAAGATGTTTTTCGATAAAAATTCGGCATTGTGCCACCGCCTGGGGATGGGAGTATAAAAGACGTACGTCCTGAATCCTGGCTCCTTCTATCCCCATCAGGTGATGATATACCGGTATAATCACTTCACCGGTGATTACCAGATTGGATTTCCGGGCCAGGATATCCAGGGTGATATTGACAGAACCCTCCAGGGAGTTTTCTACCGGCACTATACCTGTCTCTACTTCTCGGCCTATGGCCCCAATTACTTCAGAGATAGTTTTATACTCCTTTGTTTCATCGGTGGACATTTCCTGGTATTTCAGCAGGGCCTCCTCGGTGAAGGTTCCGGAAGGGCCCAGATAACCCATTTTGTACATTTACAACACTCCTGTCTTCTCGTTTACTATCATTCTGGCTGTTCTCATTTATACACGGTTCTATAACTTTCAACAGATTTGCCAGCATTCCCCAATATTTAACTCATCTGTAACACCAGCGTATGAGATGAGGGTTGAGGCCAGCCCTGATTTACTCTTACAAACCTCTCCGGCTAATTCCGGCCCACGGCTTTTAAGAAAGGTTTCAACTCCCACAGAAGCCTCTGTAAATTTTTAGGGCTTAATGACTGTTCCCCGTCACACATGGCCTCCGGGGGATTGGGATGAGCTTCAATCAAAAGTCCATCGGCCCCGGCGGCCACCGCTGCTTTAGCCAGGGGAGCCACCAGCTTCCAGTTTCCTGTGGCATGGGAAGGGTCCACCACCACCGGCAGGTGGCTGAGACTTTTTATCAGGGGAATCGCACTGATATCCAGCGTATTTCGGGTATAGGTCTCAAACGTTCTAATTCCCCGTTCACAAAGAACCACATTGTAATTTTTCTCCGCCAGAATGTATTCCGCTGACATCAGCCATTCTTCCATGGTCGCGGACAGACCCCTTTTTAACAGAACCGGCTTACCGGTCATTCCCACTGCCTTGAGCAGAGAGTAGTTCTGCATGTTTCGGGAACCAATCTGCAGCATATCCGCATACTGGGCTACCAGCTCAACATCCTGAGGATTAATTACCTCGGTAACCACCGGCAGTCCGGTTTCCTCCCGAGCCCGGGCCAGCATCTTTAACCCGTCTTCCTCCAACCCCTGGAAAGCATAAGGCGAAGTTCGGGGTTTGAATGCCCCTCCCCGAAGAATCTGTCCCCCTGCCTCTTTCACCACCCTGGCGATATGAAGCATTTGTTCTTCGTTTTCTACCGCACAGGGTCCGCACATGGAAACTACTTTGGTCCCGCCAATCTCCACGTTTCCTACCCTGACTACCGTATCCTCTTCCTTTGCCTCCCGGCTTACCATCTTATAGGGCTTCATGATGCGCATCACTTTTTCCACCCCGGGGAATGACTCTAAATTCAGAGAACTGACAACCTTCCGGTCCCCTACCGCTCCCAGCACCAATCTTTTTACCCCCTGGATGGGATGAATTTTAAATCCTAAGCTTTCCAACCTGCCTTTTACCGCATCAACTTCCTGGGGAGAAGCGTCCAATTTCATGACCACAATCATTCTTTATTCCTCCTTAAAATGAATTAAAAATAAAAAACGGGTAAATAAGCTTAGGGACGAAAGCTTATTATACCCGTTAAATAAAAAAACCTCTCGTCATAGGGACGAGAAGTTACTTCCGCGGTACCACCCTAGTTGACCCCTGCCATGGCAGGAAATCCACTTCCACAAGGTACGGGATATTCATGTATATATCCGATACCCGCTTCCTGCTAACGGGGGAAGGAACCCGGCTCAGCCTACTTACTTTTGGAGACCTCCGCAAGTTTCAGCCTGCAGTTCAAGAGGGAACTTCAACCGGCTCATCCTTAGCCGTGCTTTCAGTCAATGACACGGCCTCCCTGAAATTTTGAAACCAGCCTACTTTCCTCTTTCATCACTTTTACATATTATTTAGAAGACTATAACACATTAGCAGGTTAAAAATCAAGTGTTTCAGTAAATATTTTTTACTTTTTTTTGATACAGGTCAACCGGTGTCGCATGATCTGAGTGAATCATGACATTTGTTGAGCCCTAACAGTTGTACTGGTTCATGGCCTTTTCCAGGCCCTCCAGGAGGCAGGTTTCCAGGGCCTCTGCTGCCTTGGCAGTTACCTCTTTGACCACGGGCTCTTCCCGGGAGGTAAATCGGCCCAGAACATAGCCTTTAACTCCTGCGCTTTCATCATGATGGGGAGAGTCTTTACTGAAAGGAAGTGTCTCCGGAGCAGGCCGGCCGATTCCTATTTTCAAGCGTATAAACTCCCGGGTGCCCAGCTTTTCCATGATAGAAATAAGCCCCTTGTGTCCGCCGCTTCCCCCCCTGGCTCTAAAACGAATCCTGCCCAATTCCAGGTCCATATCATCATGAACAATAATCAGGGATTGGGGAGTCAGCTCTGGTGACGCCCCCAGGATTCCCTTCACAGCAATTCCGCTTAAATTCATATAGGTTAGAGGTTTGGCTAACCACACCTTTTCACCGGCAATCTGTCCGGTACCCAAAAGGGACTGGAATTTTAACCGTTTCACGGGAATGGCATGCTTCTGGGCCAGGGCGTCTACAATCATAAATCCAATATTGTGCCTGCTGAAATCGTATTCCCTGCCTGGATTACCCAGCCCCACAATTAACTTCATCACGGTTCTCCTCTATGTCCCAAAAACAAATCCTAAAAGGACTACTCTTCTTTCTCCTCTTCCTCTTCCGCAGCCTCTTCCGCTTCTTCGGCTTCTTCCGCGCCTTCTTCCAGGATGTCCTCCTCTTCATCTACTGCCGGTTCTTCTTCAATGGTAGGCGCCAGTATGCTGATGATGGTTTCATCGGGGTCCTCTAATACCTGGGCTCCTTCGGGAATCTTTAAATCACTTACATTCAAACTTTCTCCCATGTTTAACTGAGAAATATCTACATCCAGATATTCCGGAATGTTTGTGGGAAGGGTTTCCACAATGACCTCCCTCAGCTGAACAGAGGGAACGCCTCCTTCTTTTACTGCTGCCGGTTCTCCATTAAAGCTGATGGGGACTTTTACCTGAATCTTGTCCTCCAGTGAGATTCCAATGAAATCCACATGAAGGTAAATATCTTTTACAGGGTCCCTCTGCAGTTCCTTTACCATGACTGTTTCTTTCCGTTTTTTATCTCCCTGAATTTTCAACTCAATCAATACGTTTGCTCCGGCAGAAGTATTAAGGGCCTGTATCAATTCCTTACGGTTCACGGACAGCAGGGTATTGTCAACTTTCTTACCATAGACCACTGCGGGGATATAGTCCCTTTTCCTCATTTCTTTTATCTGTCCTTTTGAGGAAACTTCCCGCGTTTCCGCTGTCAATTCAAGTCTTTCCATACCTGGTTCTCCTTTCTAATGTGACCAAAACTGGTAATTTATCATAATTAGTATTATAACCACTAACCATTTTGAAGTCAAATAACCTTTGTCTTCTTTAGTTTCTTAATCAAAGAGTTTACTTACTGATAGTTCTTCATGAATTCGAATAATTGCATCACCAATTAGAGGGGCTACGGACAGCACCCGGATGTTGGGCAGCTTTTTCTCTTCTTTCAACCGAATGGTGTTGGTGACCACTACCTCCTTAATGTTAATGCTTCCCAGGCGTTCCCTGGCCGGGCCGGATAAAATGGCGTGGGTGCAGCATATATAAATGTCTTTGGCACCATGGTCCATCAATGCTTTGGCACCCTGCACAATGGTGCCGGCAGTGTCTATGATATCATCAATCATAATCACCGTTCGGTTCTTAATTTTTCCGATGATATTCATGACTTCAGAAACATTGGGTTCAGGACGGCGCTTGTCAATAATGGCTATGGGACAGTTTAAATAATCTGCCAGGTTGCGGGCCCGGGTTACACCTCCCAGGTCCGGCGATACTACGATAGGGGCTTCCAGCTGTTTTTGGCTGAAGTACTTGGCAATGATGGGAACTCCCGGAAGATGGTCCACAGGAATATTAAAGAACCCTTGAATCTGACCGGCGTGAAGGTCCATGGTAATCACCCGGTGAGCACCGGAGGTGGTAATTAAATCTGCCAGCAGCTTTGCGGTAATGGGATCCCGGGCCCGGGTTTTTCGGTCCTGCCGGGCATAACCGAAGTATGGGATCACTGCATTGATGCTTTTGGCAGAAGCTCTTTTGATGGCATCTATCATAATCAAAAGCTCCATAATATTATCATTGGTGGGAGGGGCCAAAGGTTGTACCACGAAAACATCTGCGCCCCTGACGCTTTCTCCAATATAGCTGGTTATTTCACCGTCACAAAACTGCTGTATTTCACCCTTCCCCAGGGGAATACCGATGTGCTGGGCAATTTCTTCAGCTAAAGGGATATTCGCCGTCCCGGTAAATATTTTTAGTTTTTTATCGGGATACACGTTTTTTAACCCCCTGCTCAGGTTATTTAATGCATTCTTTATTTTCTCTTTATATAAAAGATTTTCCTGCTGCTATTTGTGGTTTTTTGATTTTAATATGAAACGAAGGCGCTCCGCTCCCTTTAATTTGTTTTTCTGGGGGGACCTGGCAATGGCCAGGGCATTTTCGGGCACATCATCTTTAATGGTAGACCCTGCTGCCACGTACGCCCCTTCTCCAATTACCACCGGGGCAATGAGATTGCTGTTACAGCCCACAAAAGCTCCGTCTTCAATCACCGTAGGATGTTTGGTTACACCGTCGTAATTGACAATAATGGTACCGGCCCCCAGGTTAGCCCCCTGCCCCACTTTGGTATCTCCCACATAACTGAGGTGCGGGACTTTACTGCCTGGGCCGATTTCAGATTTTTTGACCTCTACAAAATCCCCTATTTTTGCTTCCCTGCAGATTCGGGATTCCGGGCGAATGTATGCAAAGGGACCGATGGTGGCTCCATCCTCCACCACACTCTCCAGAATAATAGAATTTTGTAACGTTACCTGGTTCCCCAAAACAGAATCCACCAGGCGGCTTTGAGGCCCAATCACGCAGCCCTGACCGATGGAAGTCTTCCCCTGAATCATGGTCTGGGGCATAATCACGGTATCCTTTCCTATGGTCACTTCGGTATCGATATAGGTGCTGAAGGGATCCACCATGGTGACCCCCTGAAGCATAAGTTTCTCATTCGTTCTTTTTCGAAGAACCGATTCTGCTTCGGCCAGCTGTACCCTGTTATTAATTCCCCGGGCTAAAAAAAAGTCATCTATTTTAAAGGCGGCTACCTTGTGCCGGCGCCGGTTCAAAATTTCAACCAGGTCGGTCAAATAATATTCGCCCTTTACATTATCATTGGAAATAAGGGTCAGCGCCTCCTTTAGAAGAGGTCCTTGAACACAGTACGTTCCGGTGTTAATCTCCTTCACCTTTCGTTCCCGGGGGCTGGCGTCTTTTTCCTCTATAATTTTAATAACCTTTCCCGTTTCATCCCTTATTATACGGCCGTACCCAAAGGGTTCTTCCAGGTCAGCAGTTAAGACGGCTGCAGCACAGCCCTCTTCCCTGTGAAAAGCCAAGAGTTCTTTAAATATATCACTGGTGAGGAGAGGGGTATC
>SKNC01000006.1 GCA_007120745.1 Bacillota bacterium | reverse complement strand
TCTTTTTCAATCCTTAAGGAAAAGGTTTTTTGCTAAAAAACAGGCTGAGTAGAATTAAATATAAGAATAATGAATAGGTATATTTTTAAAAAAAATTAAAAACTATACTTGCATAATTTTTTAAATTGGAATATAATGATGAAAAGAATATTCTGAAAATTTAGAACTTTAAAGGAATTCTGGACATATTTTTCTATTATCTTAAAAAAACCAGCAGACGGGTTGAGGAATAAAATCTCCGGTTGTGTAATAAAAATTAGAGAACAAAAATTTTTGATTTTTTCACTGGAATTTCCCGAATAAAATAAAGTTTCAGAAAATTGAAAAAATACACCAAAGGGTTTGTTTAAGAAGTTTTTCTCCCCTCCATATGTTTTTTGGGGAAGGCTTGAATTGCTTTTTCCCCATTTTTCTTCTATGTTCTCTCTCCAGAGATGGATAGAGTGAAGGCATAAATACCACCAACAAGGAGGTGATAAAGGGGATCACTCCACAGAATAATCTCTGACTAAATATCCTTTTTAAAGTTAATTAGAGCCTCTGGCTGTGCAAATATCAAAAAACTTTTATAAAGGAAACAAATTTGTTGAAAGATTCAGCAGATGGCAGGGAGGTGTTAGCGGAGAAGATCGGAAGAAGTAGTTTCAGGCATTATCAGTTTGTTTTACTTGTAGTTTGAATCTTTTATATCAGTAAGTGAAAGCGCATATCAACAGTTGTTTAAACTTAATGTTTTTGACTTATTAAAGGTTTTTATAACCTCAATTTATTAAAGAAGGAGTGAAATTATGTCTACAGCTCAAAGTGCAGGTAACCGGGGAATGACTGTAGCCCTTGCAGGTATGGGTGTTAACCTCTGCCTGGGGGTACTCTATTCCTGGGGAGCTTTTCAGGGAGTTCTGGTTGATCCGGGGGATGTCTATCAATGGACGGCAACCCAGTCACAGATCCCTTACATGATTGCTTGTTTTATTTTTGCAGTTTCTATGGTTCCCGGCGGCCGTCTCCAGGATAGGATTGGCCCCAGAACCGTTATTATGGCGGCCGGTGTGCTGGCCCTTGTGGGTATGGTTCTGTCCGGCTTTTTGGTAACTCCCGTGGGACTGTCGATTTCTTTCGGTATAATTTTTGGTTTGGCCATGGGCTTTGGTTATGCGGCTCCTACCCCGGCAGCGGTGAAGTGGTTTGGCCCTCACAAGAGGGGTCTGATTTCCGGTATCGTGGTTAGTGGTTTTGGTTTGGCCGGGGTGTATGTGGCGCCCCTTTCCAGGTACCTTTTAGCAGAGTTTGGTCTTGAAAACACATTCATTATTTTGGGTATCGCTTACGGTATTATCATTGTTCTGCTGGCCCAGCTTATTGCCAACCCGCCCGCAGGCTATGTGCCGGAGCCTCCTCCCGCACACCTGGCGTCCAAGTTTGCCGCCAAGGCCAAGGGGATTGTGGTGGACTGGGATTACAGGCAGATGATGAAAACCCCGCAGTTTTACGGCTTATGGGCCATGTTCTGTATCGGAACCTTTGCCGGCCTCCTGATTATCGGTCAGCTCCGCAGGATTGGTATTGAGCAGGCAGCCCTTACCGATGACCTGGCTTTCTGGTTGATATCCCTGTATGCAGTATTTAACTGGGCCGGCCGGATTGGCTGCGGTATCATTGCCGACAAGATTGGCTTCAGAAATACCCTGTTGGCCATGTTCGTCCTTCAGGTTGTGGTGTTTGCTTTATTCAACACCTTTGTAACCGCAGCACCCCTCTTTATTGCTACTGCTCTGGTTGCCTTCGCCTTCGGAGGAATGCTTACCATCTTCCCGGCGATTACCGCCAACTACTTCGGTGTTAAAAATCTGGGAGTTAACTACGGTCTGGTATTTACCGCCTGGGGCGGCGGCGGCGTTTTTGGCCCGCTGGTTGGAGGAATTGTTCGTGACTCCACCGGAACCTTTGCCGTGGCGTATACCATTTCTGCTGTCCTCAGCGTGATTGGTATTATCCTTTCCATTACCATGAAGGCTCCTACGGATATCCATGAGGAGGAGCAGGCAACAGCTTCTTCTTAAAGCGTTACAAAAAATGTGAAAAGAGCAAGCCTGAAGTAGTAAGACATTGGCCCTCTATTACATCAATATAATGATACAGGTTAAGCGTGAAGGGAAAGGCTGCCGGGTTTCACCCGGCAGCCTTTCCCCTTGTTTTTTCGGAGTGCCTGGCGGGTCAAGGGAAGGCTCTTTGTTCACCTTTTTGTGTATCGGGATATAAAAAGGGAAAATTCCATTATGATGATATTTATAATTGCGATGATACTAATTTTTTGTGATTAGTGTAAAATGACTGTAGGGTTTGACACTTTTTTGTTGTTATCTTCAGCTTATGATATAATTGATATCAAATAATAAGAAATATTAACAAGCCCGGCACAGCTATTGGACCGGTAATTTTTTTGTTATAATGAGAGATAGAAAGTTTAAAATGTAGAATCTTTGTAGAGGTGTTTGTTCATGGAATTTAAACTGGTGTCAGAGTATATTCCCCGGGGAGACCAGCCCCGGGCTATCAAAGAGATATGTAAGGGTGTAGAATCCGGGCTTAACCACCAGACTCTTTTGGGGGTTACCGGTTCTGGGAAAACCTTTACCATGGCTCACGTGATTCATGAAATTCAGAAACCTGCCCTGGTCATGGCCCCAAATAAGACTCTGGCGGCTCAGCTTTGCAGTGAATTCAAAGAATTTTTCCCGGAAAATGCGGTAGAATACTTCGTAAGCTATTACGACTACTACCAGCCGGAGGCATATATTCCCTCTTCAGACACCTATATTGAAAAGGATGCTTCCATGAACGATGAGATTGATAAGCTGAGGCACTCGGCTACCAGTTCCCTGCTGGAACGGCGGGATGTTATCATCGTGGCCAGCGTTTCCTGTATCTACGGGCTGGGTTCTCCCGAAGAATACCGGGAACAGGTCCTGTCTTTCCGGATAGGAATGAACCGGGAGAGGGATGAGATATTAAGAAAACTGGTAAGCATGCAGTATGCCCGCAACGATATAAAATTTTCCCGGGGGACTTTCCGAGTCAGGGGGGATATCCTGGAGATTTATCCCGCTTCATATACGGAAAAAGCCCTTCGGATAGAGATGTTTGGGGATGAAATTGAAAGGATTCGAGAAATTGATGTGGTTACGGGAGAAATTCTGGGAGACCGCCAGCACGCTGCTGTTTTCCCTGCTTCTCATTATGTTACCTCCCGACCCAAACTGGAGAAGGCCATCCTTGCCATAGAAGAGGAGCTGGAATCCCGATTGCAGGAGCTGCATCGCAACAGCAGGCTTCTGGAGGCCCAGAGGCTGGAACAGCGGACCCGCTATGATCTGGAAATGTTGAGGGAAATCGGGTTTTGCTCGGGAATTGAAAACTATTCCCGGCACCTTACGGGAAGACCGGCGAGCAGCAGGCCCTATACCCTGCTGGACTTTTTCCCCAAAGACTATCTGATGATTATTGACGAATCCCATGTTACCGTTCCTCAAATTGGGGGAATGTATCAGGGGGACAGGTCCCGAAAACAGACGCTGGTGGATCACGGGTTCCGGCTGCCTTCCGCCATGGACAACCGTCCACTGCGTTTTGATGAATTTGAAAAGATGACTCACCAGGTGGTATACACCTCAGCCACACCGGGCCCTTATGAATTAGAGCACAGCCGCCAGGTGGTAGAACAAATTATCCGCCCCACGGGCCTGGTAGACCCGGAAATAGAGATACGTCCCGTAGAGGGGCAGATTGAAGATCTGTACGGTGAAATTGGCAGGCGGGCTGAAGCCGGGGAGAGGGTTTTGATTACTACCCTGACCAAAAAAATGGCCGAAGACCTGACCGGATATTTCAGGGAAAGGGGAGTGAAAGTCCGATACCTGCACTCTGAAATAACTACCCTGGAAAGGATGGAAATTATCCGGGACCTGAGGCTGGGGGAATTTGATGTGCTGGTGGGAATAAATCTGCTCCGGGAGGGGCTGGACCTGCCCGAGGTATCCCTGGTAGCCATTCTGGATGCGGACAAAGAGGGCTTTTTGAGGTCCGATCGCTCCCTGATTCAGACCATTGGACGGGCAGCCCGGAATATTCATGGGAAGGTCATTATGTACGGAGATATTATCACCCGGTCCATGAAAAAAGCCGTGGAGGAAACCAGCCGCAGAAGGAGGCTGCAGATTGAGTTTAACCAAAAGCATGGAATTACCCCGGAAACCATTAAGAAGGCGGTCAGGAATGTAATTGAAGCCACCCGGGTGGCGGAAGAGGCTTCTGAATATCTTACTCAAAAAGAATTTACCAGGATGTCCCGGAAGGAAAAAAAGAAGCTTATGGATAACCTGGAGAAAGAGATGAAGCAGGCGGCTAAAGAACTGAGATTTGAGAAAGCAGCAGAAATCAGGGATATCCTGTTTGAACTGAAAAGCTCCAGCCAGGAGGGGAGAAAATGAGCAGAGATTATGTCATAATCAGGGGTGCCAGAGAACACAACCTGAAAAATATAGATGCTGAGATTCCGAAAAACAGCCTGGTAGTAATAACGGGTTTGAGCGGGTCGGGGAAATCATCCCTGGCCTTTGACACCATTTATGCCGAGGGGCAGAGGAGGTACGTGGAGTCTCTTTCCGCCTATGCCCGGCAATTTTTAGGACAGATGGATAAACCGGACGTGGATTATATTGAGGGGTTATCTCCGGCCATTTCTATCGACCAGAAGGCAGGAAGCAAAAACCCCCGTTCCACTGTGGGAACCATAACGGAAATTTATGACTACCTGCGGCTGCTCTTTGCCCGGGTAGGAAGACCTCACTGTCCTAACTGCGGTGACCCCATCACCCAGCAGAGCATTGAGCAGATGGTGGATCGAATATTATCCTACCCACCGGATTCAAAAATACAGATTTTAGCACCCCTGGTCCGGGGAAGAAAAGGCGAATACCAGAAAACGTTTAACGATATTCGTAAAGAGGGGTATGTTAGAGCCAGGGTAGACGGAGAAATCAGAGACCTTCAGGAGGAGATTCTCCTGGACAAAAATAAAAAACATACCATTGAGGTAGTGGTTGACCGCCTCATCGTAAAGGAAGGAATCCAAAGGAGGCTGGCGGATTCATTAGAGACTGCTTTAAACCTGTCAGGAGGGCTGGTGGTTGTGCATGTGCTGGAGGGAAAGGATCAGATTTTCAGCCAGAATTTTGCCTGCCCGGTCTGCGGGTTTAGTTTTGAAGAACTGACGCCCCGGATGTTTTCCTTCAACAGTCCTTACGGTGCCTGTCTCCGCTGCAGCGGCCTGGGATTCCAGTTGGAAGTGGATCCGGATCTGGTGATAAATAAAAATTTATCCATCCGGGAGGGGGCCATTAACCCCTGGTATCGTACCAAACATAACACGTATTACCAGCAGCTTTTGGAGTCAGTGTGCGAACACTACCATATAGACCCCGATCTTCCGGCAAAAGACCTGGAGCCCGAAGATGTCCAGCTGCTGCTGGAGGGATCAGGGAAAGAAAGAATCAACTTTTCATATACCAGTACTTCAGGAAAGCTTCGCCACTATCACTCCGTGTTTCCAGGGATTATTCCCTACCTGGAGCGCCGCTACCGGGAGAGCACCTCGGAGTATGCCCGGGAGGAAGTCACCCGGTACATGAGCAGCCGTCCCTGTCCGGAATGTGAGGGTACCCGTCTGAAGAAAGAAACCCTGGCGGTGCTGGTAGGGGATAAAAATATTTCCCAGGTCACCTCCATGAGCGTCAGCCAATGCCTGGAGTTCTTTGACGGTCTGGCCCTGACGGAAAAAGAAAAAATGATTGCCCGGCTTATATTAAAGGAAATTAGGGAAAGGCTGCGGTTTTTAACCAATGTGGGCCTGAACTACCTGAGCCTGGACCGTACCGCGGGGACATTATCCGGGGGAGAGGCCCAGAGGATCCGCCTGGCAACCCAGATTGGGTCAGGCCTTACGGGAGTCTTGTACATTCTGGATGAACCCAGCATCGGTCTTCACCAGCGGGATAACCTGAGATTATTGAATACGCTGGAAAACTTGAGAGACCTGGGGAATACCTTGATTGTGGTGGAACACGACGAAGAAACCATTCGGAATGCCGATTTTGTTGTGGACATAGGCCCGGGAGCCGGGGACCGGGGGGGAGAAGTGGTAGCCGCAGGAACAGTGGAAGAGGTTGAGAAGAATGCCCGTTCTGTTACCGGCCAGTACCTCTCGGGCCGGAAAAACATCAGCGTGCCCTCCCGGCGCAGAGAAACCGGGGACAAGTGGCTGCATATCCAGGGGGCCCGAGAGCATAATCTCAAAAACCTGGAGGCAAAAATTCCTCTGGGGGTTTTCATCTGCGTTACCGGTGTTTCGGGGTCGGGAAAAAGCACACTGGTTAATGAAATTTTGTATAAAAAACTGGCCCAGGAACTGCATCGGGCCAAAAACAAGCCGGGCAGACATGAAGGAATAGCAGGAACAGAGCATTTGGATAAAGTCATTGAGATTGACCAATCGCCCATCGGCCGGACACCCCGCTCTAATCCCGCCACATATACCGGAGCCTTCACCGGGATTCGAGAGCTGTTTTCCCAGGTGCCTGATTCAAAAGTTCGGGGATACAGCCAGGGAAGGTTCAGCTTCAACCTCCGGGGCGGGCGGTGCGAGTCCTGTAAAGGGGATGGAATTATAAAAATTGAGATGCATTTCCTGCCGGATGTTTATGTGCCTTGTGAAGTATGTAAGGGAAAGAGGTACAATAGAGAAACCCTGGAAGTAAACTACAAGGGGAAAAACATTGCTCAGGTGCTGGATATGACCGTGGCGGAAGCCCTGGAATTCTTCCAGGCCATTCCTAAAATTAAAAGAAAGCTGCAGGTCCTGTATGATGTGGGTCTGGGATATATGAAGCTGGGTCAGCCGGCCACCACCCTGTCCGGGGGAGAAGCCCAACGGGTAAAACTGGCCACGGAGTTGAGCCGCCGCAGCAATGGAAAAACCCTTTATATTCTCGATGAACCTACCACCGGACTGCATATTGATGACATTAAAAAACTGCTGAAAATATTGAATCGCCTTGTGGACGCCGGCGATACGGTGCTGGTCATTGAACATAACATGGAAGTTATCAAATCATCGGATTATGTTCTTGACCTGGGGCCCGAAGGGGGAGACCAGGGAGGAGAGATCATAGCCTGTGGGACTCCTGAAGAGGTAACCCGGGAACCGGAGTCATACACCGGGCAGTTTCTAAAGAGGGTGCTTTCACCGGGCCATAAAGAAGACCGGGCGGTCTCTCTTCAATAAATTTACTTTTTCCGGTGCAGCAAAAAACAGTTCCTATCAATTCAAAAAAGAGCAGCATTAACACCAGGGCACGAGGATTTTTTGATAAATGGGGGATCCAAATTGAGTCTGGAAGATAAGCCTGTCAACCTGCCGGACCAGCCGGGGGTCTACATTTTTAAAAATAAAAAAGGGGAAGTCATTTACGTGGGGAAAGCAATTTCTCTGCGAAACCGGGTGAGGTCATATTTCCAAAGGAAATCCCTGGATCCCAAAAGAGGAGCCATGATGGGCCATGCAAAGGACCTGGATTATATTGTGACGGACTCGGAAGTGGAGGCGTTAATTCTAGAAAACAGCCTCATTAAGCAGTATAAGCCCCGGTATAATGCCAGCCTCAAAGATGATAAGCAGTATCCCTATTTAAAGCTGACCCTGAAGGAAGAATATCCCCGGCTGATTCTTACTCGAAAAATGGAAAATGACGGGTCCCGATATTTTGGGCCCTACACCAATGTAGGCTCCTTACGGGAAACCCTCAAGATTATCAAGAAAGTGATTCCCCTGCGCAGCTGCCGGGAAAAATTTCGGGTCCGGGGAAAGGGAAGGCCCTGCCTGAACTTTCATTTAAAATACTGCCTGGCGCCCTGCCAGGGGCAGGTTCCCCCGGAACAATATGAAAAAATGGTAAGGGATTTAACCCTGTTTTTAGAGGGAAGACAGGAAAAGCTTCTGCGAAGGTTGGAGCGGGAGATGCATCAAGCAGCGGAGGAGCTGAATTTTGAAAAGGCGGCCTCCCTGAGGGATAAATATCACGCATTGAACGGCCTGGTTTCCCGGCAGAGGGTGGTTTCCCCCGGACTGAAGGACCTGGATGTGATTGGCTTTTCTCGGAGCCAGAGTGAAGCCTGTATGCAGGTATTCCTGGTAAGGCAGGGGAAAATTGTGGGGAAAGAACAATTTGTTCTGGTGAATACCAGGGGCCTTAGGGATGAAGAAGTGATTACCGCGTTTATTCAGCAGTATTACAGCTCTTCCCCAGGGTTACCTTCGGAAATTTTGGTTTCAGCTGCAGCTGAAGAAAAGGAGATTCTTGAATCCTGGCTTTCTCAGAAGAGGGGTGCAAAAGCTTCTATCCGCCGTCCCCAAAGGGGGTTAAAAAAAGACCTGGTGGACATGGCAAATCAGAACGCCGCCCTGTTTTTAGAGAAAAAAGAGCAGGAGGAAAAAACCCTGGTGGCTCTGCTGAATGACGTAAAGGAAAAGTTGAATATGCAGGAAACTCCATACCGGATTGAGGGGTTTGATGTATCAAATCTGCAGGGCAGTCAAATTGTGGCTTCCATGGTGGTTTTTGAAGGGGGGGTCCCCCTGCCCGGTGCATATCGCCGTTTCAAAATACAGGAACAGCAGGGCCCCGATGATTACCTGGCACTGTATTGTGCCATCACCCGAAGACTGAAAGGAGCCCTCCGGGAACAAAGGGAGATGGCGGAGGGAAATCTGACCCTTGAAACGGCAAAGTTTCTGCCCCTTCCTGAACTGATGCTCATTGATGGTGGGAAGGGACAGCTGAAAGCTGCCCGGGAGGCGCTGCAGGAACTGGAGGTAGAGGGCATCCGACTGGTGTCCCTGGCAAAAAAAGAAGAGCTCCTTTTCCTTCCGGAAGAAAAATTTCCCCTGGCGCTGCCCCCTGACTCGCCGGTGCTGAGACTTTTTCAGAAGATAAGGGATGAAGCCCATCGCTTTGCTCTTACCTACCACCGTCTCCTGCGGGATAAAGTCACGGTAAATTCTATTCTGACCCGGATTCCTGGAGTGGGGGAGAAACGGCAGAAAAATCTTTTGATGCATTTTGGAAGTTTAAAAAAAATCAGCCAGGCCTCCCTGGAAGAACTGTCCTCCGTTTCGGGAATGAACCGGCAGGCGGCAGAGGAGGTCTATCAATATTTTCATGAGGACGTTACTAACCCAACTGATGAGGAAGAGGAAACTCCTCTTAATGGGAATTCAAACTGAGAAGGTAAAGCCGGGTTGCGGCTGATAATTTTTCGCAAAAGTTTACCCGGGAGTCCCTGGATCCTTCCTTCTTGAATTCAGAGTACAGCAGGTACGTGGCAAAAAGGTCTGCGCACAATTCTTCCATAAACTTTTTCCGGGGGTTTTCCAGGGATGCGACCTTTGAATGGGAGAACTTTTCCTGCAGAAGAGAATACAGGTATTGAAAAGCTTTTTTGCTTTTCCACCGGGAGTTTCTAAGATCAAAAAGGATGTGCCCGATTTCATGCAGAATGATGTGCCTCTGGAGAACTGGAGAATAGTTATTGGCAAAAAGAAAAACCGTGTGGAAGGAATTCAAATAGCAGGCAGGGGCTTCTTCTTTATAAGGCAGGGAACACAAGAGCAGGGGATGACCGTTCATTTTTAATACCTCGGGATTTAGCCCTCTATCCTCTGCAATTACCAGGGTTTCCCTGGTGAAAGAAAGGGATATGGTGGCGGAAGAGGGTTCCAGTTTCAATCCAGAAAAAAAGTTTTTGAGATAGTTGAGATTAGAGATAAAATAAAATAATATCTTCTTAACCGGATGAATTCTCTGCTGAGCAGGACAGGGAGTGGCTTTTACCAAAAGCCGGAGTACAGCGGTTTTACCGGAAGCCTCGCCTTCTGTCATCAAAATTCCCTTATGGCAGGAGGTTCCTTCCGAAATCATTTTTTGATACAGATAGGCCAGATCCCTGCCGGCAGAATATACCATTTGCATTTTGTAATCCTGTTCAATGTCGCTGTCCATCAAAAAGGAGAGGCACTCCTCAACATAGTCCAGTGCCCAGTCAACAGGCTCTCTTTTCTTTAGTTTTTGGACAGTAGTCAAAATCATTTGCTTCACTTCCATTTTATAACGTTTTTATATTTTATTGTTCACTATTCTATGCCAAAGTATGAGAAACGTTTAAAAATAAAGGTATAAATCACATTTTTGTCGAATACCTTAGCCCAAGAAATAAATCAACGGGAGGAAAAGCCAATGAAAGGATTAATTTTACGCTGGGTAATCAATGCACTGGCCATTTACCTGACCGCCAGCATCATTGATGGAATTACCATAGACAGTTTTATGGCCTCATTATTTGCCGCCTTTGTGCTGGGTCTGGTAAATGCCGTAATCAGGCCGATATTTGATGTGATTGTGCTTCCCCTGAACATTCTTACCCTGGGCCTTTTTACATTTGTGCTGAATGGCGTGACTCTGTGGATTGTCGCCCAAACGGTATCTGGTTTTACTGTGGAAAACGTATTCTTTGCCGGGATTTTCGGAGCCCTGATCTTGAGTATTATCAGCACCATTTTGACTACATTGATTAAAGGCAGCAGAAGATAAAAAAAGAGTTTGGAGTGTTTATAATCATGAGCTTTAAATTGCTTGCCCTGGATTTGGACGATACACTGTTAAACGAAGAATTTACGATCTCTGAGAAAAACAGGGATGCTATATACAAAGCAATTGAAAAGGGAGTTACGGTGACGCTGGCCACCGGAAGAATGTTTCGTTCCGCCCTTCCTTATGCTGAGTCGTTGGGACTGGATGTTCCCCTGATTACCTACCATGGAGCCCTGGTAAAGACAGCCCGTTCCCAGGAGGAGATATTTCACTGTCCGGTACCCCTGGATATCGCCCGGGAAATCATTGATACTACTGAAAAAGAAGACAGGCACCTGAATATTTATGTTAAAGACCGGCTTTTTGTCCGGGAGGACAACGAGATGATCCGCCTTTATGTAAGCATAGCCAACGTAGAATATCAGGCCGTGGGAAACCTGATGGAATTTCTTAAAGAGGGCCCCACCAAAATTACCATGATCACTACGGAAGAAAATATTTTGAAGAATTACTGGGATATGTTTTCTGAAAAATATGAACAAAAATTGCACGTAGTCCCATCAAAGCCTTACTTTTTGGAAATTACCAATGCCCGGGCCACCAAGGGGCAGGCATTGAAAGCCCTGGCCTCCTCCCTGGGAGTAAAAAGAGAAGAGGTAATTGCCGTAGGAGACAGCTATAATGATATTGACATGATTCAGTACGCCGGGGTAGGAGCGGCCGTTGAGAATGCCCGGAAAGATGTAAAAAAGGCGGCGGACTACATTGCTGCATCCAATGTTGAGGATGGCGTAGCCCAGGTCATTCAAAAATTTATTCTAGCCTGAAGCTGGCCGCTTTATGATTAGACATACTTGCAGCAAAAACCGCTGCACCACAGAAGGGTGATAATAATAAAGTATTATTTACAGGATAGTATATTTTTTTATAGTATAAATTATTACATGGGAGAGAATTGAAAATGAGACTGGTAGCTGACCTTCATACCCATTCCATTGCCAGCGGTCATGCGTACAGTACCATAGATGAAATGGCCCGGACTGCAGCCCTAAGAAAACTTGAGATGATAGCCATAACCGACCACGGGCCTGCCATGCCTGGAGCCCCCCATGCCTATTACTTTGGAAATTTGCATGTGCTCCCGGAGGTAATCTATGGAGTTGAAGTATTGAAGGGGATAGAAGCAAATATCGTCGATTTTGAAGGAAACATAGACCTGCCTCTGGATTATCTTAAAAAAATGGACATTGTCCTGGCAGGACTGCATGCCGTCTGCTACCCCGGAGGAAGCACGGATCAAAATACCCGGGCTGTAATAAAAGCCATGGAAAACCCTCAGGTGGACATCATCGTCCATCCCGGCAACCCCGTCTATCCCATAGACCAGCGAAAGGTTATACAGGCGGCCATAGAGAATGATACGGTTTTAGAAATAAACAACAGTTCCCTGACAGTCAGCCGGGCCGGCAGCTGTGAAAACTGCCTGAACATTGCCCGGGCGGCTAAGGAAATGGGGGCCACAATAGTGATTGGCAGCGATGCCCATACCAGTTTTGATGTGGGCAATCTGTCTACCTCACTGGAGATGGTCATGGAAGTGGGCTTTACCGAAGAGGAGGTATTAAATACCTCGATAAAAAGGATTAAAGAATACCTCAGGCAAAAAGGCAGAAAAAGATTCCTTTAACGGGACACCGGCAGCGCGCAACAGTGCTGCACCGGGGACAGTTCTCAATTGTCGCGAAATATCAACAAACGGAGAGAATTATATTGAAGCTTTTTGCTGATTACCATACCCATACCCGGCACAGCCACGGCAGGGGAACCGTGGAGGATAATGTGCTGGCAGCTATAAAAATTGGGCTTCGGGAGGTGGCTATTACAGACCACGGCCCGGCTAATTTTTTCGTGGGTATAAAAAGACCCGAAACCCTGGATAAGATTGGAAAGGAAATTGAGGTCTGCCGGGAAAAGTACCCGGAGATTAAAATCCTGCTGGGGGTGGAGGCCAACATCATCAGCATTCAAGGGGACATTGACATTCCCCAGGAATATATTAAAAAGCTGGACCTGCTGCTGGTAGGACTCCATACGGGAATAATCACCCGGGATTTTCGAAGTGGAGTGGACCTGATCGCAAAAAACTGGGTTTCCCGCTTCAGCAGAACCTTGAAAAAAGAGGTACGCTATAATAATACACAGGCTTTGATCAGCGCAGTAGAGCGATTCCCCATCGATGTAGTGGTCCATCCGGGATTAAAGTTAAACATTGATACTCCAAAACTGGCAGAGGTTTGTTTTCGTAGGGGAACTGCGCTGGAAATTAACAGTTCTCATGGTGAAAAAACCTTTGAATTTGTCAGGGCAGCTTTAAAAACCAGGGTGAAGTTTGTAATAAACAGCGATGCACACCGGCCCGATGATGTGGGGCGGTTGGAGAAAGGGCAGAGGATTGCTGAGAAATTAAAAATCAGTCCTTCAAGAATAATTAATGCAGAATAGAACCTTTCCCTATGCCTGCTTCAGGAATGAAAACAAAAAGAAGGGGCCGAACCCCAAGTTCAATGCTGAACTTATTGGGGCAGGCCCCTTAAAAGTATTTTAAAGGAGGTAATAATGATGAAGGGCGGCAAGCCCTGTTTACATAATACAACACTTTCCCCTTTTTTGCAAGAGGAGTAACCAGGTTTTTGGGTCAGTTTTATGTAAGATTAGTTTGATAAATGAAACCAGGAATTATATAATGAAAATAGAAGGCATAAAACTGGGGAGGGGTAATCCGGATGAATACAAGAGAGGGTTTAAGTAAAATACGTTTTGTTTTAATTACCGGGCTGTCGGGAGCCGGTAAAACGGAAGCCATCAGGTGTTTTGAGGACCTGGGGTATTTTTGTGTAGATAACCTGCCTCCCACGTTCATTCCCAAGTTTGCAGAACTATGCCTTCATTCTGAAGGGAAAATAACCAGTATTGCCCTGGTATGCGATGTCAGGGGCCGGGAATTTTTCCACAACTTGATGGAAGCTCTGCAGGCTATGGAAACCATGGGTTTTCAATACGAGATTCTCTTCTTAGAGGCAACGGATGAAAAGCTCATCCGGAGATATAAAGAGACCCGAAGGCGTCATCCCCTGGCGGACAAGGGAAGTATTTCCGGGGGGATCAACGAAGAGAGAAAGCTTTTAGAGAAATTTAAAGGAAAAGCAGATTTAATCATAGATACCACGAACCTAGCGCCAAAAGAATTAAAGGAAAAAATTAATGAATTTTATTCCCAGGATCGGGTCAGGGAAAATATACTGGTTACTGTGGTTTCCTTTGGCTTTAAGTACGGGATTCCCATGGATGCCGACCTGGTTTTCGATGTCCGTTTTCTTCCCAATCCGCACTATGTGGATTCCCTGCGCCCGCTGACGGGAAATGACCCTCCGGTGAAGGAATATGTGTGGCAGTGGGTGGTCACCCGGCAGTTTTTCCAAAAATTAAGGAGTTTTCTCAGGTTTTTAATTCCCTGCTATATCCGGGAGGGGAAGACTCAACTGGTGATTGCCATCGGCTGTACCGGCGGCAAACACCGCTCTGTAACCATTTCTAAAGAACTGAGCAGTGTTATAAAAGAGAGCAATTACCGGGTAACCCTGGAGCACAGAGACATATTAAAAACATGATGTGCATTTAAGGTTTACCTTACACACAAGCTGCCCAGGGTGACTCTAATTTTGTCAGAAAATAAATTTGCGCAGGGGATGAAGTCCCCTGCTTTACAGAGGTTGAAAAGTCATGTCCTTTTCATTTAAAGTTAAGAATGAGTTGGCAAGAATAGAACTTAAGAGAAACTGCTGTCAAAAGGCCGAGCTTACGGCCTTAATTTATATGACCGGAAGCCTGCAGCTCAGCCAAAATAAATTAGCTTTAAACATTCACACGGAAAACCCCGCATCCGCCCGCCGAATATTCCTGCTTTTAAAAAACTTGTATGAAGTAAACAGTCATCTTTTGGTCAGGAAGAAAACCCGATTGAAAAAAAATAATACGTACCTGGTAAAGGTTTCAGAAACAGAAAAAGTACAGAACATACTCCAGGACCTGAAAATAATAGACGGGGGAGAAGCAGTCAGCGGAATAAACCGAAATATTTCCGGGGAAATAATTGCAAAAAAATGCTGTCGAAGGGCCTACCTCCGGGGGGCATTTCTGGCCCGGGGTTCCATAAGCAATCCGGATAACTCCTATCACCTGGAACTGGGTGCAGAATATGAGGAACAGGCCCGGGAAATTGTTACTTTATTAAAAACTTTCGAAATTCCAGGGAAAATGATTCCTCGAAAAAACGGCTTTTTGGTGTATCTCAAAGACGGTCAGCAGATTATGGAGTTTTTAAACGTAATTGGTGCTCACCAGGCCATGTTTTATTATGAAAATGTAAGAATATTGAAGGAAATGCGCAACAATATCAATCGGCTGGTGAACTGTGATACTGCCAATGTAAATAAAACGGTGATAGCGGCCATGAATCAGCTGGAGGCAATCAATATCATAAGCATGAACGTAGGATTACAAAATTTGCCCGGCTCCCTGCGCCAGGTGGCAGAACTTAGAGTGCAGTATCCTGAAGCCACAATAAAAGAACTGGGGGAAATGTTTACCCCTCCTTTAAGTAAATCGGGGGTGAATCACCGCCTGAGAAAGTTGGAGAAAATGGCCAGAGAGATTTTAAAAAAATAAATAGTAAAGTATGATAAAAATTTTTAAGAAAACATAAAGAGGCAGGAATTTTAAGGATAAAATAGAATATCATTTTAAAATAGGATATCATAATTAAATGATAGTGATGTACTATTAGCATTATTTTGCTGTTCTAAAACTCTTTGTCCTACAGATAAAATAATAAACAGGGAGTTAAATAATGGGGAGGTTATGATTACATGGTAAAAATTGGCGTAAACGGCTTCGGCCGAATCGGCCGTGGATGCATCAGGGCAGCTTTTGAAAACTATCCGGATCTAGAAATTGCTGCCTTCAACAGCACCCGGGATCCAAAACTGTTGGCCCACCTGTTGAAATATGATTCCGTTTATGGTAAATTTCCTCTGGATGTTGAACCCGGGGATGACTGCCTGGTCATTGATGGTAAAGAGGTAAAAATTCTGGCGGATCGTGATCCTTCAAAACTGCCCTGGGGAGAACACGGGGTAGATATTGTACTGGAGGCCACCGGTGTTTTTAACAATAAGGAAGACGCGGAGAAACACTTGAAAAATGGTGTCCACAAAGTAATTATTACGGCTCCTGCAAAAAATGAAGATATTACAGTGGTAATGGGAGTCAACCACCATAAATATATGCCTGAACACCAGGTGATTTCCAACGCATCCTGTACCACCAACTGCCTGGCTCCCGCTGCGAAAGTTCTGCATGAAAAATTTGTGATAAAAAAAGGGTTAATGACTACAATTCATGCGTACACTAATGATCAGAATATACTTGACTTACCTCATTCTGACTTTCGTCGTGCCAGAGCCGCAGCACTTTCCATCATCCCAACATCCACCGGTGCAGCCAGGGCCTTAGGGCTGGTAATGCCGGAGCTTAAGGGGAAAATGGACGGATATGCTTTACGGGTGCCTACTCCTACTGTTTCCGTGGTGGACCTGGTAGCGGAACTGGAAACCAATACCACTGTCGAAGAGATTAACGAAGCTTATCGGGAAGCGGAAAAAGGTATAATGCAGGGGATTTTGGCAGTATCCGATGAACCCCTGGTGTCCGTTGATTACGTAAAGAATCCATACTCATGTATTGTTGACAGTCTATCTACCATGGTTATGGAGGATAAAATGGTGAAAATCGTAGCCTGGTATGACAACGAATGGGCCTACTGCAGCAGGGTTCTAGACCTGGCCCGGTATATTGCCAGAACGGGGTATGCTGTTTGAAAGGAGTAAAAGAATTTGAATAAAGTAAATGTAAAAGACCTGGATGTAAAAGGGAAAAGAGTTCTTTTGCGGGTGGACCTGAACGTTACTTTAAATAAACATGGGGAAATCATAGAAGAGAATAAAATGCGTTCCAGCCTGCCCACCATTAAATATCTTTCGGAGCAGGGGGCCATAGTGATTATGGCTTCTCACCTGGGGAGACCCCAGGGGCAGCCTGTGGAAGAACTGCGTTTGGACCCTGTAGCCAAAGAACTGGCTGAAATGCTGGGTAAACCGGTTTATAAAACCGATAAAGTGGTGGGAGAAGAGCCCTTAAAAGCATTGGAGATGTTAAAAAGCGGAGACATCTTGATGCTGGAGAATATTCGGTTTCACCCGGGAGAAACTACAAACGATCCGGAGTTGGCCAGACAGTATGCGCAGCTGGCCGACATCTATGTAAACGATGCTTTTGGAACCAGTCACCGCGCCCATGCCTCCACTGTAGGGGTGGCTGAACTTCTGCCCGCCGCCGCAGGGTTAAACATGGAAAGAGAAATCATCATGATGAGTAAAATTTTAGAGAGTCCTGAAAGGCCCCTGGTTGCTATTTTAGGAGGCACGAAAGTGGCGGATAAAATAGAGCTGATCAACCATTTACTGGACGTGGTGGATTTTCTGCTGATTGGCGGGGGGATGGCCAATACTTTCTTTCGTGCCCAGGGAGTTGACATGGGAAAATCCTTTGTAGAAGAGGATAAGGTTCAGGCAGCCGAAGAAATCTTGGCCAGGACAAAAAACAAAAAAGCAAACCTGGTTTTACCGGTAGATTTTATTGCCGCCAGCGAAGCTTCGGAGAACTCTGACCAAAAGGTGGTAGCGCCGGATTCTGTGCCTTCAGATTGGATGGCTCTAGATATCGGTCCCGAAACCGTACAAAAGTTCAAAGAGATATTAAAAACTGCCCGGACAGTTATTTGGAACGGTCCTTTGGGCATGTTTGAAATTGAAGATTTTGCCCAGGGCACCATGGAGACCGCCCGCTTCATTGCAGACCTGGAGGCCGTGAAAGTTATCGGCGGCGGTGACGTGGTGGCTGCAGTGGAAAAAGCAGGGGTTGCTGAAAAAATGACCCATATTTCCACAGGAGGAGGAGCAGCTTTAGAATTCTGGGAAGGAAAAGAACTCCCCGCCTTGTCGGTTTTACCGGAAAAAGTTACGGTTTAACATGTTCCCCGCCCTTTTCTTGTAGGGGCGGGGATTCACATTTATCCAGGAGTTAAACGAACCCCTTTATTTCAGTCAGACTGATTAAATTTAACATAACCCATAAAGCTGAAAGCAGCCAGAATTTATCCTATACTACACTGGAAGGAGGACGAAATGCATGCGAAAACCGGTCATTGCGGCCAATTGGAAAATGTACAAAACGGTTTCCGAAAGCAGAAAATTTGTAAAGGAGATTTTACCAGCCTGTGAATCATTTACAGGAGTAGAAATGATTCTTTGTCCCACATTTCTTTCCTTAGCACATATGTCCCAGGACCTGCAGGGCACTCCTGTTAAATTGGGTGCTCAAAATTTGTTTTGGGAGAAGGAGGGAGCCTATACCGGTGAAGTTTCCCCGTATCTGCTGTCTGAATTGGGGGTAACTTATGGAATCATCGGGCACTCTGAAAGGAGAGGTCATTTTGGGGAGACGGACACCCAGGTAAACAATAAAGTTAAAGCTGCGCTTTCCTTTAACCTTAAACCTGTTGTGTGTGTAGGGGAAAGCCTGGGACAGAGGGAACAGGGCGTTACCACAAAAATCATTGAAAATCAGCTGGAACAGGGCCTTTCCGGCCTGGATTCCACGGCAGCAGCAAATATTACCATTGCCTATGAGCCCATCTGGGCAATCGGAACCGGAAGGTCTGCATCTGCAGAGGATGCCCGGGAGGTCATCGCATTTATCAGGCAGTGGGTGTCCAGGAAGTTTTCTCCGGGAATCTCTAAAAGCATGCCCATTTTATATGGTGGAAGCGTAAACCCCGACAATATCGGGCAGTTTTTAGAACAAGAAGAGATTGACGGCGCCTTAATTGGAGGCGCCAGCCTGAAAGAAGACGCGTTTATAAAAATGGTGACGGTTGCCAATAATATAAAAAAATTATAAGATTAGAGTTGTTGCTTTTCTCATAAATCAAAGCTCATGAACATTGGAAAGATTTTTTTAGTTTAATTTCGATATAAAGGAGAAAAGAGATGCAGAGGCCAAAGCCCGTGGTCCTGACCATCCTGGATGGCTGGGGCCTGTCAGAAAACAGGGAAGGGAATGCTGTTGCCCTGGCCAGAAAACCCAATATAGATGCTATTGAAAGTCGTTTTCCCTCCAGTGTGTTGACCTGCAGCGGGGAAGCGACAGGCCTTCCCGAAGGACAGATGGGAAACTCGGAAGTAGGTCACCTGAACATCGGTTCCGGCAGAATCGTGTATCAGGATTTTACCAAAATTAATGTAGCCATCAGGGATGGCAGTTTCTATAAAAACCCGGTGCTTTTAGACGTGATTGAAAAGGTGAAAAAAAATAACTCTTCTCTGCATCTCCTGGGATTGGTTTCCGATGGAGGGGTCCACAGCCATATTCGTCATCTTTATGCTCTGCTGGATTTAGCGGAGATGCACGGCCTTACCCGGGTATACGTTCATGCTGTTTTAGATGGACGGGATGTGCCGCCAGCCAATGCCAAAGAATATCTTACAGCTCTCAAGGCCAGGATGAAAGCCCTGGGTGTCGGTGAAATAGCAACAGTCAGCGGTCGATATTACACCATGGACCGGGACCGGAGATGGGAGCGGGTTGAGAAGGCCTACGGGGCCATGGTCTTTGGTAAAGGGGAAGTGGCAGCCAGCTCTCTACATGCCGTGGAAAAAGCCTATGAGAAGGGTCAAACCGATGAGTTCGTATTACCCACGGTAATTTATAATGAGCAGGGCAGTCCCCGGGGATTAATAAAGGATAACGATGGAGTGGTATTCTTTAATTTTCGGCCTGATCGGGCGAGGCAGATTACCCGGGCCCTGGTAGACAAAAAATTTCCTCATTTCTACAGGGGAGAATTCCCTCCCCGCCTCCATTTTGTATGTTTTACCCAGTATGATATCACGATTCCTGCACCGATAGCTTTCCCGCCGGACAACCTGGACCAGACCCTGGGAGAGGTGTTATCTCGGGAAGGGATGCGGCAGCTGCGGATTGCAGAAACAGAAAAATATGCTCATGTAACTTTCTTTTTTAACGGGGGTGTTGAAAAACCCTATCCCGGAGAGGATCGAATTCTAATCCCTTCTCCCAAAGTGGCCACCTATAACTTAAAGCCTGAGATGAGCGCATATGAAGTTACTGATACAGTAGTGGAAAAAATAATTGAAGATATTTATGATGTAATTATCCTTAACTATGCCAACCCTGATATGGTAGGTCACACAGGAATCCTCAAGGCTGCCGTTGAGGCAGTTGAGGTTGTGGACCATTGTGTAGGGAGAGTCATGGATGCAGTTTTGAGCCGTGGAGGAATCCTTCTTCTTACTTCTGACCATGGTAACTCTGAGAAAATTGTGGATGACCATACCGGTCAGCCCCATACTGCTCACACATCCAACCAGGTGCCTTTTTACCTGATTGGAAATCGATTACAGGTTGGGTTAAGAAAAACAGGGATCCTGGCTGATATAGCCCCTACTATTTTGGAAATACTACATATAGAAAAGCCCCGGGAAATGACCGGCCAGAGTTTAATCATTAAAAAAAATTTCCAGGAAAATATTTAAAAATAAAAAATATTACATTACAGGAGGGAATAAAATGACTGAAATTATAGGAATTGAGGCAAGGGAAATCTTAGATTCCCGGGGGAATCCCACGGTAGAAGTGGATGTGCATTTGGCCGGTGGAGCCCTGGGAAGAGCAGCGGTCCCCTCGGGAGCTTCCACCGGAAAATTTGAAGCTGTAGAATTAAGGGATGGAGACAGCCTGCGGTACCTGGGAAAAGGGGTATTAAAAGCCGTAGAAAATGTGAATAAAATAATTGGGCCTGAGTTGGAGGGAAAAGATGCTCTGGATCAGAATAATATTGACCAGCTGTTAATAGATTTAGATGGAACCCCAAATAAGAAGAACTTGGGAGCCAATGCCATCCTGGGTGTTTCCATGGCAGTGGCCAGGGCAGCGGCAGAAACTCTAGGGGTTCCCCTGTACCGCTACTTAGGGGGGGTTAACACCAGTACCCTTCCGGTGCCCATGTTTAATATCTTAAACGGCGGGGAGCATGCGGACAACAATATGGACATACAGGAATTTATGGTCCTTCCTACGGGAGCTGCCAGTTTTAGTGAAGCCCTGAGAATGGGGACGGAAGTATATCACCATTTAAAAATGGCTTTAAATAAAGAAGGGCTAAACACTTCTGTAGGGGATGAAGGGGGCTTTGCTCCGAACCTTTCTTCCAATGAGGCCGGGCTGGAGGTTATCATAAAATCAATCGAATCCGCCGGCTACAAACCCGGGCAGGATTTTCACCTGGCCCTGGATGTGGCAGCCAGTGAAATATACCGGGAAGGCACGTATCATCTGGAGGGAGAGGGATTAGAAAAAGACTCCTCAGAAATGGTGGACTATTACCTGTATCTTTTAAAGCATTATCCAATTATTTCCATAGAAGATGGTTTGGATGAAGAAGACTGGGAGGGATGGAAGCTGTTAACGGACAGGGCCGGAAACCAGCTTCAAATTGTGGGGGATGATTTATTTGTTACCAACCCCCAAAAGCTGTCCCAGGGGATTTCCAGGAGAGTAGGTAATTCCATTTTAATCAAACTAAATCAAATTGGGACGATTACGGAAACCCTGGAAACCATCGACCTGGCCAAACGCAGCGGGTATACCTGGGTGATTTCCCATCGTTCCGGAGAAACGGAAGACAACATCATTGCGGATTTGGCTGTCGCTACCGGAGCAGGGCAGATAAAAACCGGGGCCCCTTCCCGTTCAGAGCGGCTGGCAAAATATAACCGCTTACTGAGAATTGAGGAGGAATTGGGACTGACAGGGACTTATACAGGGAAGGCAGAATTTAAAAAATTTGGCTTGAAATAGCTTATAGAATTGATTATCATAATAGCAGGCTCTTCTAAAAACCATTTTCCCTGTATGTTATTTAACATATAACAAGTATTGTTAAGATAATGCTTTGTCTGGTTTTGAAAATTTAAAAAAATCTGGACAAAGTAATAAAAAAAGAAGGAATTTTTATCGTTTCTTGCGAATTATAAACTATGTTCCCTATATATTTTGTACCCTTATCTATTCAATTTTTTAGGTAAAAAGTATAGGGTTCCCGGGGTATCCCGGGGTAAAACTGCTTATGGAGACTGGCTACCTGCCGGCTCTATTCACCTTATATTACCGGCCCCTTCGGGAGCCTCCGGGACCTTCATCTTAAAAACGGTTCCGGGAAACCTTCTGCTCTGCAGGGGGAGTTGACGTGTACCACAGAGTTAATAACATTAAGGAGGTGATTTGTTGCAAGTAGCGTTAACTATTTTATATCTGATAATATCCGTAGGACTGATTGCAGCCGTCCTCCTGCAGTCGGGAAATCAAGGAGGGCTATCTGGAGCTATTTCTGGAGGCAGCGGCCAAGCTCTGTGGGGTAAGAAGAAAAGCAAGGAAGAACTGCTTGGAAAAATTACCGCTTATTTAGCTGCAATTTTTATGATTTTTTCGATTAT
>SKNC01000054.1 GCA_007120745.1 Bacillota bacterium | reverse complement strand
TTATCAATCCCCTTACCACCCAGGTAAGAGGGTCGCTAACAAGTTCGTTCGCCTTGACTCCTTAACGCTGACCTTTTACTTCGGTCGTTTAAGGAATTGTTAGGGATTTATTAACCTCAGTCAATAAATCGCCTTGGCTTAAATTATCGACTCCGGTTCGAAAACCAGAGTCTAGTGAGTCCTGTTTAGTTTTCAAAGAACAGTGCCCATTTTTTCGGGCAAGAGCTATAATAACACAGGAAAAATTAATTGTCAAGTTTTAATAGTAATTGTTCCATGCTCCATTAAAAGCTCGAACAATTCCTGTGTGGATTTATATTTTACCATGATTTATGTTAAGAATCAAGACCGCTTACAGGCAAAAATATAATAAAACTCTTGATTTCCCCAACAATACATAATATTTCACATAGTTTTAAATTTTACACATTTTTTTAAAAAAATCAGAGAAAAGTCTTCTTTAAAGATATGATATGAATCCCTGGGTCCATTAAGTTCCGTGAGGATGTCACGGAAGCGGTGCTGGAAGGCTCTGACCAGGAAATTGCAGATTGATTACCGTATCGGGAACGTCTCCTTGATACAAACACTCCGCAATAGGTACTTTGGTTATCACTTCTGTAGAGGAAGCAATGAAGGGAATTACCACCTGTATTTCTGCAATAATGTTCAAATAGATTTTATGTCTGGTTTGATTTATCCCTGCTTCTTCGAAAACATCATCGATATCAGTATTAACTCTTCCTACAGGGACAATTACCACGGGAATTCGAGGCCCTAAGTCTGCCAAAAAATAGCTTCCTAAAGCCTGCCCCAGGGGGAGTTTGATGGCCTCCTTTTGTAAAGATCTGAGGCTGTCCTGTACTTTTAACGTGGTAAGGCTAATAACCCGGTTCACTTCCGGTGTATTAACCTGGGCCATTGTAATTCTGCCAGATTCATCTTTTTGAATCCTGACCAGGTCGTCGTAAAGCATGCTCTGAGATACCTCGTGATATATCGCTTCGTTAATGGCCTCTGTAGCTGCATTATCTGCGTAAAACATAGCCGCTGCTAAAAAGGTTGGGCGAAGTCTGTATTCCATATAAATCAGCAGTCTTAAAAATAGAAATAACAATAACGCCATGAATAAAAAAACAACCATTTTGCGGTTTAACGAAAATAAGGATCTTCTTTTAAACATTTAAATCCCTCCACTATGATAATATGCAGAAGGATTTATAAATTTCATTAAAATAAGAAAACAAATTCAATTAAAATTATAATTTGGGACAAGGGACCTGTCCCCCCGTCCCTATGTTATATCATGATTCGGGCAAATTTTCTTTTTCCCACCTGGACCACGGTTCCATTTTTTATTTCCACTACTTCTTCAGGATTCGCTATCTTCGCACCCTCTATTTTTACTGCTCCCTGTTCAATCATGCGGCGGGCTTCGCTGTTAGATGCAACCAGTCCTGTTTCAGTTAACAGTTTTACAATCCAAATGGGATTCTCTCCTAAAGTTACCTCCGGAATGTCCGTGGGAAGTTCTTTCTTTTTAAATATATTTTGAAATTCCTGCTCCGCTTCTAAAGCATCTTTTTCACTGTAGTAAAGAGTAACCAGTTCCCTGGCTAATTTCATTTTTACATCCCTGGGATGCAGCGTTTCCTTTTTTAAACCTTCCTCTATGAGAATAATTTCCTGTGGATCAATACGGGTTGCCAGCCGAAAATATTCAATCATAAATTCATCGGCGATGGACATGGCTTTCCCATAGATTTCTCTGGGAGGTTCACTAATTCCGATATAATTCCCCAGGCTTTTACTCATTTTTTGAACTCCATCCAGACCTACCAGTATGGGCATCGTAACTGCAATCTGTGATTCCTGGCCGTATTCCTTCTGCAGATGTCTCCCCATTAAAAGGTTGAATTTCTGTTCTGTAGCGCCAAACTCTACATCCGCCTCAATGGCTACTGAATCGTATCCCTGCATTAAGGGATAAAAAAACTCATGTATGCTGATAGGGTAATTTTCTTTAAAACGCCTGGCAAAATCATCCCTTTCCAGCATTCTGGCTACCGTATATTTTGAGGAAAGCTCAATTACATCTACAAAATTAAGTTTCTGCAGCCACTCACTGTTGAAAACCAGCCTGGTTTTTTTGGGGTCTAATATTTTAAATATCTGCTCTTGATACGTTTTTGCGTTTGCAAGGACCTCCTCTTCGGTCAGCTGTTTGCGGGTCTCTGACCTCCCTGTGGGATCTCCGATTCGGCCGGTGAAATCCCCTAAAATAATAATAACATCATGGCCTAAATCCTGAAAATCTTTTATTTTATGTAAAACCACTGCATGCCCCAGGTGCAAATCTGGAGCTGAAGGATCAAAGCCCAGTTTTCCCACTAAGGGCTTACCAGTCTTAACGGACTTTTCCAGTTTTTTTAACAGGTCTTCTTCCTGGATAATTTCCACGGTACCATTTTTTATTACATTAAACTGCTGTTGAGCGTTCATACAAACATCCTCCTGACTGCTGAATTAAAAAAAGGTAATATTAAACAATTAAACAGAATAATTTTAACATATGGAAATTTCTTTTGCAAACCTGTGATAATGAGTAACATACGTGTAATTTTTACGTCTACTTATTATAACTACCCTTCAATCAAGGCAGGTTAAGTTTTTTTAACCAATAACAAGTTTAACAAAATATCACATTATGGTATAATTCTATAAGTATACTTCAAAGGGGGTCTCAACGTATGGCGAAGGCTAATCAGCCCGAAAACAACCAGAAAAACGGTAACGATAAAAAAGAAAAGCGTTCCGGCAGAGTGCTGGGCAGGGTCTTTCGTTTTTCATCTCGGACTTTATTTATCTTACTTTTAATCTCGTTTTTTGCTGCAGCAGGTTTTGGTTTAAATGTTGTTTTATCTTCCATAAAAGAAGCTCCAGAATTTGATCCTTCCCGGTTTGAACAGCCATTAACTTCTTATATCTATGATTACCATGGCAATGAACACGTCCGCCTTCATGATGGACACAACCGCATCGAAGTTCCGCTGAATGAAATGCCTTTACACCTTCAGAATGCTTTTATTGCCATTGAGGACGAGCGATTCTATGACCACATCGGAATCAGCCCAAAAGATATTGCACGGGCAGCTTACAATAACTTTCGCAAGCAGGACCTGACAGACCAGGGGGCCAGCACCATCACCCAGCAGTTAATTAGAAATGGAATTATTTCCCGGGAAAAAACCTATGAAAGAAAAATGCAGGAGGCCTGGCTGGCCATCACAATGGAACAGCAGTTCAGTAAGGAAGAAATCCTTGAATCCTATTTAAACATTATATATTTCGACTCCCTCAATTACGGAGTTGAAGCTGCCGCCAATGACTACTTTGGAAAAAGTGTCGGTGAATTGACCATAGCGGAATCTGCCCTTCTGGCGGGAATACCAAGAAACCCAAGTTTTTATTCTCCCCGGAGAAATTTTGAAGAATCCAAAAGAAGGCAGGAACTGGTCCTGAGCAAAATGGCGGAATACGGGTACATCACTCCTGAGGAAGCTGATGAAGCCCGGAGAGAAGAAATTCAAATTTTGCCGCCGGAGCAGAAAACCAACTTTGATTATAATCCATATTTTATCGACTATGTTGAACAGGAAGCATACAAAATATTAAGTGAGCTGGATATTTATGAAGATCCCGCGATTGCCCTAAACCGGGGGGGGTTAAAGATTTATACCACCCTGGAGCCGGAAATTCAAGAAATTGTAGAAAATGTCTTAAACGATGAAAAATACTATCCGCGGACCGTTGTAGATGAAAACGGAAAGCTGCAGCCCCAGGCGGCAGCGGTACTGGCAGAACCGGAAACGGGACATATAAAAGCCCTGGTTGGGGGCAGGGATTACGGACTGCACAACCAGGACCTCAGGTTCTTAAGCGAACGGCAGCCCGGTTCCGCCACAAAGCCTGTTTTGGCGTATGCCCCGGCTTTTGAAGAGAAAATTCTGTTCCCCGGTTCCGTGCTGGATGATGCTCCCACTGTTTTTGGAAGCTATTTTCCGGAAAACTACGGTCAAACCTTTATGGGACTGATGTCAGCACGCTATGCTGTAGTCCGCTCCCGAAATGTACCGGCAGTCCAGGCATATCAAATGGTGACTCCCAAGGTAGGAATGGAGTACGCTGAAAAAATGGGAATCACCACCTTCCGCCCTCAGGACGAGGGAGGGCTTGCCCTGGTGTTAGGAGGCTTCACCACCGGTGTAAAGCCCATCGACATGGCCCAGGTTTTTTCAGTATTCGCTAACAAAGGAGTTAAAGTGCCCCTGACAACCATACTTCGCATTGAAGATTCCCAGGGGAAAGAGATATACAGCTTCAGGCCAAAACCTGAGGTGGTATTGAGCGAGGTAACTGCGTTCCTGATCACCGATGTCTTACGGGATGTAACCCGGGGTGTTGGAACAGCTTCCAGGCTCAGCAATGCTGTGGGAAGACCCATCGCCGGAAAAACTGGTACTACCTCTGATCATAAAGACGGCTGGCTGGTTTCCTATACACCAGATTACGTGCTTTCTACCTGGATCGGATATGACCTTCTGACCATGGGTAGCATAGATGAAGCTACCAAATATTGTAGACAAATGTCCGAAGTTATTATGAAACAAGTACACGAAGGGATGCCAAAGCGAGACTTTGAATCCCCGGGGGGAATCTCCAGGGTAACCATCTGTTCCAAGTCAGGCATGCGTCCCGGAGAATACTGTCCCGACGAACATATTACCAGTGACCTGTTCCCCAGTGGATACGAACCCAAAGAAACCTGTGAGGTTCACGTCACCCTGGAGGTCTGCGCAGAATCAGGGCTGCTCCCGGCGGAGTACTGTCCTGAAATTGAAGTAAGGCATTTTCTGCAGAGGCTGGTTCCTTATATCCCTACGGACGATAACTGGAGAGGCCCCTCCGGAAGAGTTCCCGGGGATGCCGGAATGGCACCTCCTACAGAAACCTGTGACATCCACGGAGAAAGGCCTCAGGCCCCTGTGGGGTTATCTTTAACCAGCAGCAAAGACGGTGACCAGGTTCAATTGCGGTGGAATTTCGGAGGGCCTAATGATTCCAGGTTTAATGTCTACCGGAGTTTAGACAATGAAACATTTGAGCTGCTAAATGATAAACCAGTAAAATCAACAAATTATAAAGATAATAATGTCAACCCGGGAACAACCTATTATTACCAGGTTACTTCCATAAACGAACACGGGGTGGAATCCAATCCCATGCAGGGGTCAATAACTACCAATGAACCACCGCCGCCGGAACCAGATCCAGAACCGGACCCCGAGCCTGACCCAGACCCGGATAATGGTGATGACAATGGTGATGACAATGGAGATGACAATGGTGATGACAATGGAGATGACAATAGAAATAACAATAGTGGAAGATGAATGTGTTTCAACTGCTTGTAATCCAGTAAAAATTAAAATGTACCTGTAAATAGCACACATTCTGAAAATATTTAACATAAGACATTCGAAGCAATATAAAGAACAAATTGAATGCCCCCTGTTAATGTGAAAGGGGGCATTCAATTTCATTCATATAAAAACCGCATAATTTCTATTTTAACAATTTGAATACTTAAAAGTTAATATTATATAAGTTAAGCTTTGATTGATGTCTGATTGTTTGCGACAAACTTAATACAGTAAGCTATAATGCATCAGTTACTTTAAACTCACAACAGTTACTCCACTTCCCCCTTCCCCGTGTTCACTAAGCTTGAAAGACTTAACCTGGTTGTGGTCTGCTAAAAATTCATGCAGGCCTTTGCGCAGTGCACCTGTACCTTTACCGTGAATCAAGTATATGGTGCTCAAGCCTGCCAGGCAGGCATCATCTATATATTTGTCCACCCGTTCCACTGCCTCCTGGAGGGTGCTGCCCCGTAAGTCCAGCTCAGTTTTAATTTCCATGGTTTTTTGAAACAGCATTCCCGAGGTAGCGCTCCTTTCCCGGGTTTGAGGGGCCCGGGTTTCTCCTGTAACGGTATTTAAATCGGATAAGTCAGTAGAAATTTTCATGATTCCCACCTGCACTAAAATCTCCTGGTTATCATTAATTTCCAGCACTTTACCCTTTTGTTTCATGCTTTTTATGAATACAGTATCTCCTGCCTTCAAATCTTCCAGGGATAGACCACTATCTGGTTCCATGCTTTCCATTTCATTCAGCAGTAGACTTTGGGCTTCCTTGAATTCCTGCCTTATTTCATGATAGGCGCTGTTCCTTTTTTTCAGGTCTGTTTCCCGGAAGGTCCTCTCTAATTCCTTGATCATTCTCTCCGTTTTTCTTTTTGCCTGGTTCACAATTTGCAGTGCTTCTTCCCTGGCCTTTAAGACGATTTCTTTCTTTCTTTCCTCCAGCCGGACTGCATCCTCCTCCAGCTTTCTCTTCAATTGAACAATTTTTTCTTGCTCTTCCTCCATGGACCGCTGGTTTTGATGGATTTTCCTCTGGCTTTCCTCCAGGTTTTCCATGAGTTTTTTCAGTTTCAGCTGCTCTTCCCCTAAAAACATCCTGGCCCTTTCAATGACTTCTTCCTCAAGACCAAGACGGGCAGCCACTTCAAAGGCATTACTGCTGCCGGCAACCCCCTGAAGAATTCGGAACGTAGGTTGAAGGGTCAGGGAGTCAAATTCCACAGAAGCATTTTCCATTTCCTCATGGTCGTAGGCAAAACTTTTCAGGCTGCTGTAATGAGTTGTGGCAATGGTACGGGCCTTCATGGAATGCAGCTGTTCTAAAATTCCCATGGCCAGTGCCGCTCCCTCCGCAGGGTCGGTCCCGGCTCCCAACTCATCCAGTAAAACCAAAGACTTTCCCGAAACCTTTTTAAGGATTTCTATAATATTCCTCATATGACCTGAAAATGTGCTCAAGGATTGTTCAATATTCTGCTCATCCCCAATGTCCACCAGTACGTGATCGAAAACAGGGATCACCGTACCCGCCTCCGCAGGTACATGAAGGCCTGCCTGAGCCATCAATGCCAGGAGACCCACAGTTTTTAAGGCTACCGTCTTACCCCCGGTATTGGGTCCGGTAATCACCATGGTACGGTATTTATCCCCTATGTCCAGGGAAATGGGCACCACTTCCCCCTTCAGAAGCGGGTGGCGGGCGTTTACCATCCGTAAGTATCCCTTTTCATTTAACAGGGGCTCATTGGCCTTCATCTCCAGGCTGAGCCTGGCTTTGGAAAGGATTAAATCCATTTCCGCAATCATGTTTAGAGTTTCTTCAATGCTTTCAGCCTCTTGAGAAACCCGGCCGCTGAGGGAAAACAGGATTCTTTCCACCTCTTTATGCTCGCTGCTTCTCAGCTGGTTCAGCTGATTGTTGGCCTCCACCACAGCCATGGGCTC
>SKNC01000048.1 GCA_007120745.1 Bacillota bacterium | reverse complement strand
TAACTTCCGTGATATCAATTCACACGAAATTAACGGTAGGTTTAAAAATTATTACCGGTGACAGTTTAAAAAATAAAAAAGAACCTTACAAAACATTTAAAGAAATCAATAGTATTCGCAACAAAATAGTGCATTACAATGATGAAGAAGGAGAGAAGGCCTACCATAAACTTACCGTTGAAACCATTGAAAAAGCCATAGGAAATGCCAAGGATATGATAAAAGAACTGCATCTTCTGGAGGGCACTCAATATCCTCAATGGGTAGAGGAATTATAACATGTAAGGGGCAGTAATTCATGAGGATGGTCATACAGCTGGGAATATCCCTCTTACATCAAGCAGGATAAGTAATATAAATGAAGAAATAATTATGAATCAACTGACTAAGAGGAAGGTTCCCCTGAATGATTATTGATTTCCATACCCATTGTTTTCCCGATGATATGGCCCCAAAAGTGGTTCCCTTATTGGCCGGGGCTGCAGGGATAAAGCCCGTTTTGGACGGCACTTTGCAGGGTCTAAAAAATTCCATGGAGCGAGCAGGGATAGACCTTTGTGTCCTCCAGCATATAGCTACTAAGCCTAACCAGACTCCCGTCGTAAATGATTGGGCAGCACAGGTTCAGGGCGGTGGAATCATATCTTTTGGTTCCATCCATCCAGACTATCCCCACTGGGAAGATGAGCTGATTCGAGTTAAGAAACTGGGGATTAAAGGGTTTAAGTTTCATCCGGATTATCAATGTTTTTTTATCGATGATGAAAAGATGTTTAAAATTTATGAAAAGATATTTGAACTGGAACTTATTATTTTGTTCCATGCAGGGCTGGATATTGGGATGGATCCACCTTATCACTGTACGCCTGAAAGGTTATTAAGGGTAATGGAAAAATTTCCTGGTGGAAGAATTGTAGCTGCACATATGGGAAGTTATGATTATTGGGACCAGGTGGAATTGATGCTGGCTGGAAAAGATATTTACTTTGATACATCCTACAGCTTTAATGACCTGGGGGCAGAAAAAATGTCCAGGTTGATAAAACTGCACGGAACAGATAAGGTTTTATTTGGCACAGATTCTCCCTGGACGGATCAGGGAACAGAGCTGGAGAATATAAACAGCCTTACCCTTTCCAGGGATGATAAACATAAAATCTTCGGAGAAAACGCTGCAAACTTGTTAAAAATCAAATAAGAATAAATGCGAAAAGAGAGGCCCGGCCTCTTTTTTTTTGTATAATCTTTGAAACCAGAAGACATAATAAAAAAGGGTGAAAGCAAAAAAAAAACATTTTCAGGAGGTAAAAAATATGTATATTACAACTAACAGTCCATGGCAGAGCAGCAGCCTTCCCATCCAATCTTTTATTCCCATTCAGTCAGGATTTTCTTCTGTTCAACCCTGCCAGACCAGTTCCTTTGTTCAGGCATATCCCACTTCTCAGTATAGTCCTCAGGTACAGGGATATAATGTTCCTACTCAGACCGGGGCAATGAATATTTCTCCCTGGACCAGTCCAATGCAGTTTAGCAGCATCATTCCACAAACCCCTGTGAGTTATGCTTTTAACCCCAATATTGGGCAGCAGCAAATCTCCAGCCCGGTGATGGGTCATTTTTCTCAAATGAATCCACAAATGAGCAGCGCCATTATGCAGCAGCAGATGGGATTGTCTACCGGAATCAGGTCTTCTTCCGGAATGGCTCAGCCCAGAGTAGAGCTGGCCGAAACCAACAGTGACGTTATTGTTACTGCTGAACTGCCTAATGTCGACCCAAACAATATCTTTCTTACCGTAACAGATGACTCTTTAAGCATTTCTGCACTGGCACAAATGAGCGGCATGAGCAGCAGCCTGCATCGGACCGTTGCACTGCCCACCAGTGTAAAATCAGAACACCTTGATGTTAATTACTCCAATGGAACTCTGGAGTGTCGCTTACCCAAGTCAGATTTTTCCGCCCGAAGAAGGGTTAAAGTAAACGTTACCGGCTAATTAATTAGTAACTTTGCTTTCACCCAATCTTTTTAAAAAGAGGTGTAATCTATGTACCATATGCAGTTTAATTCCCCTGGCAGCCAACTCATGGGCCAATACGAAGGAATGGTTCCGGGGATGGAGGGACAAATACCTCCCTTAGATGTGGTTGAAACAAAGGGAGAAGTTATTTACATAATTGATGTTCCGGGGTCAGACTCAAACCTTATAAATGTAGAAATAAAAAATGACACTCTGATGGTTGAAGGAAAAATTGATTTTGGCCTGGGAGCTCCCGAAGATATACACTACTTATACCGGGAAAGATATCGAAATTACGGATATAAAAGAGTAATGCTTATTCCTCCCGAAGTGCAAAAAGAACAGGTCCAAGCCAATGTCAGAAATGGGATTTTAACAGTAAGGTTTCCAAAAACACATGAGAGCAGAAGAATTAATGTAAACCAGCACCATACAAACCAGCCCCCAACACACCAGTGACTTTTTAACATTAAATAAATTGTGTAATAAAAAGAAACCAGGTTAAATTTAACCTGGTTTTATTCATGAGAACTGCTCCATTCCTGCTCGTTGACTATGGTAATATTTTGATCTAAAGTTGTGCTGCCGGAGGTAAAGTTTTCTTCCATAAAAATGGATGGAGCAAAACCTGTAGTATTATTGAGTTTTCGGTAGCGGGTAATTCTTTTAGGAAGAGGGGGGATTAACCTGTGATTGCTCTTCTTTTTCTTGATTGTCAATTCTCAAATACCTCCTTTCAGGTATTTAATGTTCTCCAGCCCTGCCTGAGTATTTCTAATTTTACCGGGGGGGTGTCATGTTTTTGTCGTGCATGACGGGTAACTCTGCCCTCGAATATAAATGCATCCTGCTGTTTTAAACTTTCAATCATTCCACCAGCAGCCTCGAAGTCAACCTGCTGCTCATGTTCTTTTAAAAGGATGGCAGGATTAAAGGGCTCTGCCAACTGAAGGTCAGCTTCATAGTTTTCATAAAGCTGCCATACCAGGGATTCCAGTTTTTTAGAAGGTTCTGACACATGAAGCTTTATATATTTTTTAGCTTCATAGCGGGATATCATGTGATTATGGGCATAAAGCTTTTCCGTAAGGTTGTCAATGATATCTTGAATATGGCCTGGAGACCGACTTTCTGAATGCAGTTCCAGTAATTTTTTTGCCAGGGAACGAATGAGTGAATAGTTTCGATGGACATTTCCCAAGGCCAGGGGGTGTACATCCTTGGCCAGCCTTAAATAGACATGGGTCATGTATTCTTCCTCTTTTAGCCCCGCTTTTTCTTGTGCCAGGTCCAGGAAGGAAGTAACATCTTCTACACTGACAGGAATTTTTGCTGTTTTATTCCCGGGATCTTCAGGGTTAAAGGCATTGGCTACGCTGGGGTCAATAGGACTCAACTCGCTCATTTTACCCATAATGATTTGGTCTGCTCCAAGACAAATAAGGGTTCCCGCGCTGTAGGCACGGAAGGGAAGAAGAACAGAAAATTCATGGCAGTATTCCCGTATTAAGTTTACCAGCCTCCATGGAGTCAAAACGTCTCCACCCCGGGTATATAAAAATAGACATATATTTTCTTGAGGACCTATGTGTTCCAGGTGACGGAAAAAAATACGTATAACATCCGGGGCAATCCTGGTGCTGAGGTTTTCTCTATCCCCGGTGATATAACAAATTACAGATGCATTTAGTTCCTCCTGAATCTTGCCAATCAAGCTTAATCTCCTGCTGTGTTCCATAGTTTCACCTGCCTGTTCCTATTATTCCCGGGAAATTTTTGTTTATGACTTTAGAATCACAAGATTTGTTGGTCTTTTGATACATCTTTGAAAGGAAAAAGTAAACTAGAGTATTCTGTAAATAATCAATTATAATCATTGTAGAAACCAATGGCAGGTGCTATAATTTTATACAGAAGTAGCAATCATAAGAAGAAATTACTATGAATTTTATTAAGAACAAGTTTTACATGGTATCGTATTTTTTGGAGGAAGGTCAATGCCGCTTAAACAGAAACATACATTATTAATTATTGTTTTATTTCTTGTCACATCATCCATACTGATATTTTTCTATAATTACTTCATGAGCAATCTGGAATTTCAGGAAGCCAGGTTATTTATGCCTGTAGTTACCTTAGCTGCGATATGCGTGTTGTTTTTTGCCATTAACCGGTTTACCGAAATATATATTTTCAGCAGAATTAACAACCTGAATAATTATATTTCTGAGATTCTGAAAGGAAAGCAGAAAATTGGAGAAAACCTTCCCACAGGGGAAAATGACGAAATTGGACAGCTTTTTGAAAATTTCAACCGGCTGTCTTTTGACCTGAAGAAATATGAGTATCTGCTGGAAGCAGAAAGGGACGGGCTAAAAGAGCAGGTTGAAAAACAGACCCGGGACCTGGCGAAGAGGTTTGAGGAACTAAAAAATCTCCACAAAGTGGCCAATGCTCTTTCCAGCGAAGAGGAGGAAGAGGCTGTTTTTAAGACTACCATGGAGGCGGCAGAAAATATTTTGGGGTATAACTGTGCTTTTATCAGCATTTTAGAAGGAGACACTCTGAGTATCAAGATGATTTCCAACCGATTTGAATGCGATAACAAAAATAGTTTAATGGAATACCTTCAGGAGAAAGCCAGTGAATCATTTTTCTCAGGGCAAACAAAAATATATAATTACAACAATAACGAGCTGCTGCACAACAAGTACAAAGCTTTAATCAGCACTCCTTTAGAAAATATAGGTGTTTTTCAAATACTGCTTTATGAGCAAAGAGGCTTTTCTGAAAATCAGGTGTATCTGGTAGAGTTAACAGCAAGTTATGCCGGGAGTGCCATAAAACGAATTCGCATGGAAAAAAGCCTTTGGGAACAGGCTGTTAAGGATTCCCTTACCGGTTTATATAACCGCAACTTTTTTAATGAGCTGATAATAAATGAAATACATCGTTCAGAAAGAACACAAAAACCCTTTGCAATCGTTATGGTGGACGTAAATCGTTTTAAAGAGGTAAATGACCGGTACGGCCATATGACAGGAGATTTAATTCTCAAAGAAGTGGCACGCTTATTACAGGAAACACTTAGGAAAAATGACTGGGTAGTCCGATTTGGAGGTGATGAGTTTTTAATCGTTCTCCCCAACTGCAAAGATACCATGGCGGTTAAGCAGAAAATCGAAAAAGCAGTAATGGAGTGGAACAGAATTAATGACTTGTTAGATTTTAACCTTACTCTGGCTATTGGCACAGCTTCTTATATACCAGGTAGAAATAAAAAAATAGAAGAGGTTATAAAAATAGCGGATGAAAAAATGTATATTGATAAAGAATTAAAATATAAATCTGAGTTTAACAGCAGGTATAAAAATTAGTCATGAAAGACTATTGGCCTATTAATTCCCGGGAGCCAGGTTTAAAAAGTTTTTTGCATACATCATGCAAGATATTGCAATTCGAAAAATGAAAAAGGAGTGGAGCATTCATGAAATTTTTCCATACCCGTTTTCTTGTAGGTATTATCGTTCTGCTGATAGGAATTAGTGCACTTCTAAATGTTCTAGGTATAACGGATTTCAATATCCGTACAATTATCTTTACATATTGGCCGGTATTTTTAATTATTTGGGGTGTAAGCAATCTTTCCGATTATTTCGGTGGCCATTCAGAAGAAGGAGAAACCCGGGTGATTCGTTCTCTGGGGCAGCTGATTGCAGGATTAATATTTATTGTTATCGGGTTTCTTATATTAGGAAGAAACTTGAATCTTATCGATGTGGACATGGCTTTATTCTGGAGGCTCTTTTGGCCCATCATCATCATTATTTTTGGGATCAGTCTGATTCGGGGGGTAGCGCCTGCAAAAGGTGCTAAAAGTCACCTTGCTTTTATGGGTGGAATTGATATTGGGAAAAAACCTTTTACGCTTCAGAGCGGCACTTACTTTGCCTTTATGGGCGGTATCGATATGGATTTAAGAAGTGCCGAAATCCCAGAGGGCGAAACGGTACTGGACTTAACTGCAGTTATGGGCGGTATCGATATTGTGGTTCCCAGTGACCTGCCTGTCATATGTGAGGGCACTGCCATACTGGGAGGTGTAGAATTCCTAAAGGAGGCTTCCGGAGGTATTATATCTACTAAGAAAGTGGAATATCTCCCCGAAGAAAGCAGCCGGAGGGTTCGATTTGTGGTGAGGGCCCTCATGGGGGGCGTTGATATCCAGCAGAGGGATTAACTTAGTTCTATGATAACAGGAGGAAACACAGCGTGATTAAAGATCTGGTCTTTAAAAGTAGAAGCATGCGAAGGTTCAATCAGGAAGCCAAGATTAGTAAACAAACACTTGTGGATCTTATAGAATTGGCCAGGATAACTCCTTCTGCCAGAAACATGCAGCCTTTGAAATATATTATCAGCTCTGATCCTGAAACCAATTCCATTATTTTTCCAACCCTGGGGTGGGCGGGGTATTTAAATGATTGGGACGGCCCGGTTGCGGGAGAGAGGCCTTCAGCGTATATAATTATTCTAGGGGACAGAAACATAACCGACCATTACTGGTGTGACCACGGGATTGCAGCTCAGACCATTCTTTTGGGAGCAGCGGAAAAAGTTCTGGGTGGATGCATGATTGGCACAGTGGACAGGGAAACACTTCACCGGGAACTGGAAATTTCGAAAGATTATGATATCCTGCTGGTTTTGGCCCTGGGAGAACCGGCAGAGCAGGTGGTCCTGGAAGAGAATGAAATAAACGGTGATATTAAATACTGGCGGGATGAGCAGGGGGTTCATCATGTGCCCAAAAGGCCGCTGGAGGAAATCATTTTAAAAATTTATTAACGGGTATAAAAAATGAAACGGTTCTCTGAGTCCATTATTGACAGGTTAAACAGGCAGGATTTTAATATCATTTGTCGGGAAGTCAAAGGGGCCCGGCTTGCTGTGATTGCGCCTCACGGTGGCGGAATTGAGCCGGGAACCAGTGAGCTGGCTGAAGAAATCGCCGGCGGCAGCTATCATCTTTACTGTTTTTTGGGTCGTAAATATGAGGATAATCAAGAACTACATGTGAAAAGCACTTTATTTGATGAGCCCCGGGCCTTGGGGCTGTTGGAAAAAGCAGAAACCTGCCTGTCTCTTCACGGTTGTCAGGAGGAAAAAGAATTTGTCTATATTGGTGGGTTGAATAAAAAATTATATTGGATTACCTGTGAAATGCTGAAGCAAAGTGGATTTGAAGTAATAAAAGCCCCGGAGTCCATGGGAGCCAAATCCCTTAATAATATTTGTAACCGGTGTTCAGGGAGGAAAGGGCTCCAGCTGGAGCTTTCTTATGGATTGAGGAAGAACATGTTTGAAAACGTGGACCGTCGAAAGGGAAGAGAAAAGGTAACCCCGGTTTTTCATTGTTTTGTAGAGTCGGTTCG
>SKNC01000038.1 GCA_007120745.1 Bacillota bacterium | reverse complement strand
TAAAGGTGTCCCAGCACATCCTGTCCGGTTCCACCGTCGTACCGGCCTGGTTGTAGAACCGGGTCTCCAATACTGGCTCTACCGTCACGACCGTCTGTAAGATTGGCCAACACATGATTGTTTGACAAAATGTATTTTTTATTGCTTTTTAAATCCTGAACCAGCGCACCAAAGGTTCCGGCCGAAGTATTGATATGTCCAATGCTGATACCCGGTTTGGCCGGCCTCATCTTTCCTGTACGATTAAAAAATGTAAGTTCTCCTACTTCAATCACATCGGTAATCATTTCGTCTACTGTTTCTGGAATCAGTTCCATAGGGGTTAATTTATCCTCGGGGAGCTTTTTCTTAACCATAAAAACCAGGGCTGAGTCACTCATTCTTACACCTTTTTTTTCTTTGTACCCCAGGCCAGCACCCACCACATTCTCTGACCATAAAAATTTAAGACAGGTCTCCTTTGTTCTTTTATTCCATTTCATTTTTTCACCCCTCTATTTTGAGAATCAGCCTTTTAAAGCTTCCAGAAACCCTGTAAACATAAAGCAGGTAAACGGTTCTCCTGCCTTTGATCATCAGCTCATTACCTGGCTTCAGGAGCTTGCTGCTGCTTACTTTAATTGACATAATGCTCTTTTATAAATAAAACTGATCATTATATCATATTAAATAGGAGTGAAAAGTTTAAAAAACACACACACAAAAAAAAAGACCAATAAATGGTCTTTCATAAAATAAAACGTTCAGTTAACTTGATGCTGCCGATTTAATTTTTTGATTTCCGTTTTTATGAAAAACTGTAAGTTCTACTGTTTCAGTCAGGACATCCGCATAGCTAAAGGACAGCCTTTGATTATAATTTAATTCATCTACGCGGATTACAAAAATGGAAGGGTAGGTATTTTCCAAAATTCCAATCTTCTCTAGAGTTTTACGACGACCACGATTTGCACGTAACTGAATTTTTTCTCCCACATGGGATTCTAAATCTTTTCTGATCTGCCATAATGCGTTTTTTGCTGCCAATTGCATCACCCTTAAAAAGAATTTTAAACATTATAATACTATCATATTTTCTGTTTTTTGTCAAATAATAATGAGTTTTCGTCATTTTTCGATACAGTTTTACCCATCTATTATGTTTCTTTAATATGTTTCTTTAATAGGGTGATTTCGGGATACCGAACCTGAAGGTTCCTTTAGTTTCGATCCCTCCTAATCCATCCATACCGGAAATGGTATTGTTAATTACTTCTGAAATATTTATAGTACGCCTGAAAGATGTATACGCTGCTCTTTCACTGATAAAAACAGGATCCAGGGCATGAATGAAAACTCTCTGAGGGGATGATGCAAAATTGGCCCCGGCAGCCAGCAGTTGTTCATAATGTGACTGGCAGGCACCGGCAAAGATTACCAGGTTATCTTTACCCGGCTCATATCTACGGGCAATGGCAGCCGCCTCAACAAAGTATTTAGAATTTCGATAGTTATTAATATCTTGAAATTTTTTTTTGCCCTTTAAATAAGCGTCATGGCCTGTTAACACCAAAATATCCGGCTGGTATTGTCTCAACAATTTTTCAACATATTCAGGCTGTTTCTTTTCCAGGATAAAAAATCCCTGTGCCTCTATATTTAGATTATTATAGATTTTCATACACTGTTCCAGATAATCCTGGTCTCCGTCCAGATGAAGAACCCTGCCCGGGACTTCATAAAAAGTCTCTAAATTACCTCCTCGGACCTGCCTTTCCCTGCTCATGTTCCTGTTTTTATATATTCGAGCCACGCATTCCCGGGCTTTTCCCCTGTACTTTTCCTGTTTTTCATGTATGTTCTTGCTTTCCGGTTTGTACAGGTCCTCTAAAGGAGCATCCGCCAATAAGCGGACATGAATGCCTTTTATCAGGGCCATCCCTTCACTTCGATTTATTTCTATGACTTTAAATAATATATCACCACCATATGACCGACGGGAAACAATATCCCCCACCTTAAAATTCATAATAACCGCCTCCGCTGTTATACTCTCACTCTTTCTATTTAGTATATGAAAATTTAAACGGATGTGTACTTATTCTCTGTACAGTCACGAAAAAAGTAACCGACCATATTATGTAGTGGAGCATGGGTGTCTTGTAAGAAATGAAGAAAAGGGGGGGAGGTTACATGATTGTGGCAGTAGTTCCGGCGCAGAATGAAGAAAACAGGATTGGGATTGTGCTTCACCAGCTGTTAAATATTGGCATTGACAGAATCATTGTCGTTTTAAACGGTTCAAATGACAGCACATTACGGGACATTGAACAATTAAAATCCAATCGAATAGAAATCATACACTTTCAGGAAAGTCTGGGCATTGATGTGCCCAGGGCAGTAGGTGCAAAGTACGCCTGTAAATCAGGGGCCAGTTACGTCCTGTTTGTGGACGGAGACCTGGTAGGAAACATCGGCTATGAGTTAAAACGGTTAAAAGAAAACTGCCTTAAACAAAAAATGGACCTGGCCTTAACTAACTGTTATCCGACAGCTCCTCAACCCTGTTACCTGACCAGGATTATTTTATATTTTCGCCAGCTTTTGAACCAGAAAACCGGCTTACTAAACCGTATCGGCTTTTCCACTCCCTCCCACGGGCCCCATATGATTTCACGCAGATTGCTGGAAGCCATTCCATATAAGGAATTTGCCGTTCCTCCGGTAGAAATGGTGCTGGCTTTAAAACAGGGCTTTACCATCTCCATTGGCGTAGAAATTCCCCACAGCCAGCTGGGATCTTCCATAAAAAATAGTAAGCACAGTCAGATGATTGCCCAGACCATTGCTGGAGATTGTCTGGAGGCAATTTGTGTTTACAGGGGTATGCCCAGAAACCGGAGTTATCATGGCATCGATTACATCGGCTACCATGACCACCGAAGATGGGACCTTTTGGAGTCTTTTCTAACAAAAATTGACCGAATGAGCCGCTGAAAATAAAAAAATCCCTGAAACGCTCAGGGAAAGGTTTATAATTTTATTTGGTGTACTTATCCGCTACCTTTGAAGCGCCGTAGGAATCAGGCTTTATCCGGGCATCAAACCCGCTGCCGATTACCATCCCTACCACTTCCCGAATAATATCTTTGGTGTCACCGTTCTCGCCGACATCCAGGTGTATTTCTACATTCATGGCAGCATATCCGTTCTCAGACAGCTTCCCTGAAAGCCGGGAGGCTGTTTCCAGGCTTAAAAATGTTTCATAATAAATTCTCTGCCGTAAACTTTCCATGTAGCGATGTTTCTGTTTGTGGAAATAATACCTGGCCCCTTTTCCTACCCGGTGAATAATGATAGCGGTTACAAACAGGGCTGACTCTCTCATCTGAGAGTCGGAGCCGGTAATTAGTTTGTACTGCTCCTCCGGCTGTTCATTTATATAGTGAATCATGTCCTGGAACATTTCTTCAAAGGTCATTAAACCTTTGGTTGGGCTGACAAATTCCATATATCATCGGCACCTTTCTATACTTCCTCCTTAGATTTTGGTGCGGTTATTGTCTCCAATGATATTATAGAGGAAATTTGTCAAATTTGCAAACTCAGCCGGGGACAGGCTTTCCGCCCGACAGGAGGGTTCAATCCCTGCTTCTTTAATCAGTTCACTCAGCTTTCCCTTATTCATCTTTAGAGAAGCCGAAAGGCTGTTGAGAATAGATTTCCTGCGATGCTGGAAACTCCCTCTGACCACCTCCGCCAAAAGCTTTTCATCCCGAACGCTGTAGAGAAGTCTCTCTCTTATTGTTATTTTTATCAGAGATGATTCCACCTCCGGAGGAGGAATAAATACCCTGGGGGAAATATTAAATACTGTTTCCGCTTTGGAATAAAACTGTACCAGAACGGAAACCGCGCCATAATCTTTCCCCCCCGGCCCTGCGGTAATTCGTTGAGCCGCTTCCCGCTGAACCATAAACACCATGGTTTCAATTGGGTCCCTGACTTCTAATAACTTCATAATCAAAGGCGTGGTTATATTGTACGGCAGGTTGGAAATTACCTTACATTTCCTCTCTTTTGACACCTGAGACAGCAGCTCCTGCAGGTCCATTTTCAAGATGTCTCCCTGAATTAACTGAAGATTACGGCAGTCTTCCAGGGTTTCCTGTAAAATTGAAATTAATCTCCGGTCAACTTCCACCGCCGTCACCATTTTTGCCCTGGGACATAAAACCTGGGTCAGAGTTCCTATCCCGGGGCCAATCTCCAACACATGGTCCTGAGGACTGAGATCACAAACTTGAAGGATCTTTGAAAGGACATTTTCATCAATTAAAAAATTCTGCCCGTACTTTTTATTTGGTTTTATATCATATTTTTGCAGCACCTCTGCAGTCTTCCGAGGCGATACCAGCTTATCCATGAGATAGCTTCCTTTCTCCGGCCATGAGACTTTTATTGTAACTGTTTGGAAAGAAGAAGCAGGCAGTATTATTGCCACTCCCTGCTTCAATAAGATTATCGTATGTTTGTTAAGATATATATCTTCAACGTTCTTCTGCCAAACCTCAGGGCCTGATCGTGGGTCCTCATGAGGATGTCAATTTTATTTCCCCGGATAGCACCCCCGGTGTCCGCCGCAATGGCGATTCCATAGCCCTCAATGTATACCCTGGTACCCAGGGGAATAACTCCCGGGTCCACTGCAATAATATGAGGGTTGGCCTTGCTTCCGTCACCGGCAATGGCTTGCCTTCCCGTGGCAGTCCTTGCGGTACCGCCGCTGGATCCGGTGCAGTGGGAACGCCCTTCACTGTCCATAGGACATCCCGATTCCTCTGTGCCCGGGCAGTAGGCTACAGCCGTAACCGTCAACTTTCGACTGAAGTTCATAGAATGCCCGCCTCGAGAAAGGACAGCATTTTCTCCCACTTCGATAATTTGATCCTGCTTTGGTTCTACAACTGTTGAAGATATAACCTGTCTTTCTATCTCTTCACCATCCCTGTAAACAATTTCCACAGTGTCTTCCCTTAATCCCGGTTTTCCTCTTTGAACCGTTCTGCTAACTCCCCTATCCAGTTTGGCGGTACCTCTCCTCACTACTGAATAGGCCAGTTCCACCTCTTCAACCAGGTATTCTTTTTCAATTCTGGCTATATTTATAGTCGTTTCTCTTTCCAACATGCTGGAAAGAGAAGGTTCCACTTCGTCTTCTACACCCAATACGATATCTAAGGCCCTAATAATTTCTTTTACTGAAGTTTTCGTAGTCCAATGGGTAATCTCGTTATCATGAGTAGCTACATGGACAGGAAACGCTCTTTTGATCAATACCTGGGTTTCCTTTTCCAGAGGAGAGTCCAGGGAGGGATAAATCTCATCATTGGCCCCCAGCTGAATTTCCGCCTCAATTAATGCCTCCTCTACGGTGGATTTCCAGGTTGTCAAAATTACTTCCTGACCGTCATCGATGGTAAAAACCACTTCCTTTTCAAAATACTCATAACATAGTGATACAGTAATACTGGCGAGGAAAATAAAAACCAGGATTAACAAAAGATAATTTTGCTTCAGCCAGCCTGCGAAGCGCCTGTTACCGCTGGCCATCGGTACATTATCCATTGTTAAACCCCCTTATAGTTAACCATTTTATAATGAACTCAGCAGTTTTGTCAAATTTTTCTCCATAATTAAATAATATTTACCAGTTTGGGTTGAATGTGGTAAATAGTTGTGTGCACCTCCTTTCACCGTCTTTACTAACATATGGGACAAACTGATAAAAATGACTAAAAAATAAAAAAAGGCAGTTTTTCTTCAGACTTTCTGCCTTTTAAGAAATTTTTTAAAAATATTTATTCTTCCAGCCTTAAATGAAGCCAGAGAATTTCAAGAGCCATGGAAAAATTTATATTAACTTTTCATTATTTAAGTGGAAAAGCCTTTTCGTATTCTCATAAACGGCCATGGCAAATTCCTCCCATTTCATTCCCCTCAGAGCAGCGATTTTTTCTACCGTATATTTTACATAGGCCGGTTCATTCCTCTTGCCCCGGTAGGGGACAGGGGTCAAATACGGGCAGTCGGTTTCCACCAGAATTCGTTCCAGTGGAGTTTTTTGGGCTACCTCTTGAAGAGAGCGGGAATTTTTAAAGGTGACGGGTCCGGCAATAGAAATGTAAAAACCCAGATCTATGCATTCTTCAGCCATTTCCCAATCCCCTGAGAAACAGTGAAAGATGCCTGAGTTTTCCCCTCCCTGTTCCTCCCGAACAACCGCCAGTACCTCCTGGTGTGCCTCCCGGTCATGGATAATCACCGGCAGACTTACTTCCTGTGCCAGTTTTAACTGTTCCCGAAAGACTTCCTGCTGTTTTTTTCGGGGAGAAAGGTCCCGGTAATAATCCAGGCCAATTTCTCCAACAGCCACAATTTTTTTCTTCCGGGCTAATTCCCGCAGCTGGTCCAGATAACCAGTGGGTACCCTTTTTGCTTCATGGGGATGAACCCCTGCACAAGCATACATAAATGGGTACCTTTCCGCCATTTCAACAGCCCTCAGGGAAGTTTTCATATCATATCCCAGGTTAATAATCAGCTTAACTCCAGTGTCCAGGGCTCTCTGTATCACTTCAGTGCTGTCCCTTCGGTAAGCCCGGTCAATCAGGTGAGCGTGGGAATCTATTAAAAAAGCCATTTAACTCACCCGGCTTCCCGGTGCAATCTCTTTGTCTACGGAGGAGAGCACCAGTTTTCCTCCAGCGTCCACTGCCGCCAGCAGCATCCCCTGGGATTCTATACCCCTGATTTTCACCGGAGCCAGGTTGGCCACGAAAAGCACTTTTTTGCCTACTATCTCCTCCGGTTTATAGTATTGAGCAATACCTGCCACAATCTGTCTCTCTTCTTGTCCCAGACTTACTTTCACCTTTAACAGCTTGTCGGCACCGTCTACTTTTTCCGCCTGAAGAATTTCTGCTACTCTGAGGTCCACCCGGGCGAAATCATCTATCTTAATGTGGGAACTGCTTTCCGCCTGGTTCTCTGCAGAGGCTTTAGATGTCTCTGCTGTCTTTTTCCCTACTACTTTCCGGCTCTTTTTTCTATCTTTCTTTGGGGGTTTCTGTTCTTCCTCTTTTTCCAGCTCAATCCTGGGGAAGAGAACTTCAGACTTCTTGACCCGGGTGCCTCCTTTATAAAGCCCCCATGCTTTGGAACTGTCCCAGGTCTGCTGCGACGTCTCCCCGGAAATTCCGATCAGTTCCCAGATTCTATATGGGGTTTTGGGCATAAAGGGCTGAAGCAGAACGCTGATAATTCGAATGGTCTCCACATAATTATACAGCACAGTATTCAACCTTTCTCTTTTCCCTTCCCGGTTCAATGCCCAGGGTTCCGTTTCATCGATGTATTTATTGGCCCTTCCCACCAGCTTCCAGAGCACCGCCAGGGCATTGCTGAACAGAAGCTTATCCATCAGTTTTTCCATTTCTCCTGAGGTTTCCAGGGCCAGTTCCTTCAACTCTCCGTCATGCTCTCCCTCCAGAGAAGGTGCTTCTATAACTCCTCCGGCAAACTTATTGACCATGTTCAGGGTCCGGTGTATTAAGTTTCCTAAGTCATTGGCAAGGTCAAAATTAATTCTTTGAATCAGAGCTTCCGTCGTAAAAACCCCGTCGGAACCAAAGGGAATTTCCCTAAGCAAAAAATATCGAATGGCGTCGGAACCGTATTGGTCCACCAGGACGGTGGGATCAATAACATTTCCTTTAGATTTAGACATTTTCCCCTCCTGCAGCAGGAGCCAGCCGTGGCCAAAAACCTGTCTGGGCAGGGGCAGCCCCAGAGCCATCAGAAAAATGGGCCAGTATATGGTATGGAACCTGACAATCTCTTTCCCGATTAACTGGACATCTGCCGGCCAGTACTGTTCCACTTTTTCCATATCCTGTGGATATCCCAGTGCCGTTATATAGTTGCTCAGGGCATCCAGCCAGACATAAACAATGTGTCCATTATCAAAAGGCACTTCTACTCCCCAGTCAAAGGAGGTACGGGAAACGCAGAGTTCTTCCAACCCCGGCTTTAAAAAGTTATTAATCATTTCATTTTTTCGGGAAGGGGGCTGAATAAAATCTTCATTTTCTAATATATGTTCATAAAGACGCTGCGCGTATTTGGACATTTTGAAAAAATAGCTTTCTTCAGAAACCATCTCCACCTGGGATCCACAATCCGGGCAGCAGCCCTCCTCTGCCTGGCGCTCCGTCCAGAAAGCCTCACAGGGAGTGCAGTAAAGACCTTCATACTTATCTTTATAAATATCCCCTTGTTCATAAAGCTTTTTAAAGATTGCCTGTACCGACTGCTTATGGCGCTCTTCAGTGGTGCGGATAAAATCGCTGTAGGAAATGTCTAAGATATCCCAAAGTTCTTTAATCCATTCAACAATTTCGTCCACAAATACCTGAGGAGTCTTTCCTGCCTCTGCTGCTCTTCTTTCTATTTTTTGACCATGTTCATCAGTTCCTGTCAAAAACCACACATCATATCCCATCAGTCGCTTAAACCTGGCCATGGCATCTGCAGCCACCGTAGTATAGCAGTGTCCGATGTGAAGCTTATCACTGGGATAATAGATGGGTGTAGTGATATAAAAACTTTTTCTGGTCAAAGCCCTACCTCCTTTTATTCAAAGGCAGCAAATGGGTGATTCTTTACTGCCCGAAGTTTTTAACTGCTGTATTTAAAATATTATCTTAACAAAAACTATAATGTCAAGGAAACTATGGAATATACGGAGAGTTTTTCTTAGGTCTTCAGCACTATTTGTTATAGTTTCCCCCATAAGTTGAAAATATTGTATTTGTCCCCCTTACTCTTTCCTTAAAATGTTAAAAACATACAGTTCATTAATATATGGTAACATCACTCAACGGGGCAATAGACACCAGGGTTTTTGCAGGATGATCTAAATTTCTTGATAGTGCGGCTTTTTATTTACAATAGCAGTCCCATTTTAAAATGTATCTTATAGGACCCTAATCCTATTTTTAGTAATTATTACTAATTTCTGAAATAAAAGTATTGCTCTTCTTGGGAATTGTTGGTATACTTATATTGTGAAAATTTTGTCGAACATTGTTGAACAAGGAGGTTTAAAATGAAGTCAACAGGGATTGTTAGAAAGGTAGATGAATTGGGCAGGGTAGTTATTCCCATAGAGCTGAGAAGAACTCTGGGAATTCAAGAAAAAGATGCTTTGGAGATTTACGTCGATGCAGAGAAGATTATATTAAAGAAATATGAACCTGCTTGTATTTTTTGCGGCAATGCAGACAATGTACAGCACTATAAGAACAAAATTGTCTGTGACGAGTGCGTAGGCGAAATGCAATCATAAAAAAAGGGTGAAAGCCCTTTTTTTATTTCTTCTCTTTTTCCTCCACAACCTCTTTATACAGCTCCCTGGGAGGCAGGTTTAAATACCTGGCCACCCTTTTCACGGCTTCTTTTTCCCTTAAACCGGCTTCCTTTAACTGCTTGACCTCCTGGATCCCCTGGGATAAACTTCCCCTGGCACAGGAATCCTGTTCTTCTTTGGCTCTAATCACTACAGTTATTTCTCCTTTGGGGGGAGTGCTTTCAAAATAATGAATTAATTCCGAAAGGGTTCCTCTTTTTATCTCTTCATATATTTTCGATAGTTCTCGACATACTGCCGCTTTTTGGTCCCCTGTAGATTCCAGGAGCTCCCGTAAGGTTCGAAGCAGACGGTGAGGGGCTTCATAAAATACCACGGTTTTATCCTGTTGGGCAATTTGCTCCATTTCTTTTCTCCGTTCTTTTTTCTTTTTACTTAAAAACCCGTAAAAAACAAAGCGATTTATAGGAAAGCCCGACACGGTAACCGCCGTTACCGCAGCGCATGGACCAGGAAGAGAAATCACCTGAATTCCTGATTCTATGCATTGCTGAATCAGTTCAAATCCAGGATCTGAAATACCCGGAGTTCCAGCATCCGCTACCAGGGCTGCCTTTTTCCCCTCCTGTAATTTCCTTAAAATTTCTACCCCTCTTTTTTCCTTGTTATGTTCATGGTAACTGATGGCCGGGGTCTTAATTTGGTAATAGTTTAAAAGCTTTACGGTTCTCCGGGTATCTTCCGCTGCAATAATGTCTGCTTCTTCCAAAATTCTTAAAACCCGAAGGGTTATATCCTCTAAGTTTCCTATGGGAGTTGCACAAAGATATAATATTCCATTTTTATCCATGAATGTCTCCTCTTAAACAGGCATATTTTTCGTTTCAACACAAAAACTAAGGAAGCAGTGATCTTGCACAATGAAAGGAGCTTCCTATGCCGGCTGCACCCGTAGTAATGGGAATTACTGGAGTAAACGGAAAGTCCAGCACCTTGAAAATTTTAGAAAATATCTTTCGGGGAAACCATTCCACCCCAGGCACTTCCTTTAAAATGTTTTCTTCTGCCCAGGCAGAAAAACCGTCAATAATAGAAAAAATTAAGGACGCCGGCCGGCAGGGGGTAAAATATCTTTTCTTGGAGATCCCAACCAGGGCGCTGTCAACCCCTCATATAAAATCACTGAATTTACATCTTCTGGCCGTCACCAACTTGACTCCCGAAGGGTTAACCGGTTTTCCAGGAAAAACAGCAGGGCTTCAGTCCACCTTTTCAAAACTTATGGGAGAAAACAGCACAGTATTAGTAAATGCCGACGACCCTTTAACCCTTCAGATGGCAGACATAACCCATTCCCAGGTAATTACCTATGCTCTGGATTATGCCAACGCCATGGCTACTGCAGGAGAAATACTTTTAAACCCAAATCAGTCCCAATTCAAAGTTTTTGTGGAAAGCGATATAACCTCTCTCGGTGGAAAAATCATAGATCCCTTCAGCCAAAGCTTTACCCTTCCTCTTCCCGGAAGACATAATATTTATAACGGCCTGGTAGCAATTTTGATGTCTCTGGCCTGCGACTTGAAGCCTGAATTTATAACGGCAGGTTTTTCCCGTCTACTTCCTTTTAAACGGTGCCTGGAAACTATCTACAGCAATCACTTTACAATTATCGATGATGGAGCCTCAAACCCCGGTGCCATTAAGAGCGTCCTGGAAACCATCGGTTCTTACCCGTACAGAAAATTAATTCTAGTTTACGCGTTATCAGGAAATCAGAACACTGCCATCAACGCCTTAAACGGCAAACTGATTTCTCAATGGTCTAAAAAAATAAATATTAAAAAAGTAATTGTTACCAAGAGCATCCATCAAGTAAACAAAAAAGCCCGGGCCAGCCTGCAGGAAGAAAAGGCTTTTCTGGAAGAGTGCCAGAACTTTGCCGGGCAGATATCGGTCATTCCAGATTTGGGAGGTGCTCTCCAGGATTCCATCCTTTCCGCACAGGAAGGGGACATCATCTTACTTTTAGGGGAGAAAGGAATGGATCCAGGAGCCTCACTCAGTCAAAAAGTGCTGTATTCTTTTTCAGGTTCCTCCGGTTAACTGCTCTTATCATCTACTTCTTCCAGGGGAAATTCCATGACCTTCTTAGATTCATACAGTTCAACGGAAATAATTTTTTTAGGCATGTTGACATTAACAACTTTGCCATCCCCTTCAGGAGTAATTACATCATTTCCTATGCGGGGACAGATTTGTTTGGCATCTTTATATGCATCGGACTCAAAGCGCAGGCAGCACATGAGCCGGCTGCATATGCCGGATATTTTCGTAGGATTCAGGGATAAATTCTGTTCCTTGGCCATTCTTATGGACACCGGCTCAAAATCCCCTAAAAACATAGAGCAGCACAATATCCTGCCGCAGGGCCCCAATCCTCCCATCATCTTTGCCTCGTCTCTGACACCAATCTGGCGCAGTTCTATCCGGGTGCGAAATACTGCCGCTAAATCCTTCACCAGCTCCCTGAAGTCAACCCGACCATCTGCTGTAAAGTAAAAAATGATTTTGTTCCGGTCAAAAGTATACTCTACATCAATGAGTTTCATATCCAGGTTGTGTTCTGATATTTTGTCCAGGCATATATCGAATGCGTGGTCCTCTTTTTTTCGGTTTTCCTCCACCTGCTGGTGGTCCTGTACAGTTGCTGTGCGAATCACACTTTTCAGAGGCAGGACAAGATCTTCTTTTTCAACAATTTTTCTGCCCACCACTACCTCTCCAAATTCTACCCCCCGGGAGGTTTCTACAATGACAAAGTCCCCTTTATCTACCGCCTTGTCCTGTGGATCAAAGTAATAAATTTTCCCTGCTTTTTTAAATCTAATACCTACTACCTCAGGCATTCTATTCCGTCACCCCTTTCATTTTAACCAGCATTGCTTCCAGGGCAAGCTTTTTGTTCAAAGGAATGTGCATCTTTCTTTTAAAGTTTTCCAACACTTCGATCTTTTGTATTAGTTCTTCATTAGAACCCGGTTTCATCTCTTTTATTTCCTCCAGGTAATCAATATTTACAATGAGTTCTTCTATCCCGGCAGCCTGGTAGATCAAACAATCCCTGTAATAGCTTTCTATAAAGTTTAAAAAGTCCAGCAGATGTTCCTCCCGGGAAAGTTCTTCTACATAAGAGAACAATTCTTTTTGTGAACAGGCAATAAACCCTTTCCACCAGGTAAATGCCTGCTCCCTTTGTTGGGACCAGCTGTCTGAGTTTAACATACTTACCGCCCTGCCTATACTGCCTTCGGCTAGATGGGCCGCAGTCCAAAGCTGCCGGTCAGATAAAGAGGATTTCTGCTTTTTAAGAAATTCATAAATTTCTCTTCGGGGAACCCTGTTAAAGGGAATACACAGGCACCGGGAAACCACAGTATCAGGGAGAAGGGAAAGCTGGGGCGCCAGCAGAATAAAAACCACATACGAAGGTGGCTCCTCCAATATTCCCAAAAGGCTGTTGGCTGCAGGAAGGCTCAGGGTGTGTGCATCCTTTAGAAGATAGATCTTTTTTTCCCCTTCATTGGGACGAAAGGAGGAAAGAGTTTTAATTCTTCGAATTTGCTCAATTTTAATGCCTTTTCCTTCCGGCTCTACGACGGATACGTCCGGGTGAATTCCCCTATCAATCTTCCCGCAGGAGATACAGGAATTACAGGAATCTCCCTTCCCTTCCCGGCAGTTCAATGCTTTAGCCATGGTCAGCGAAAACGTAAACTTTCCGCTCTCTTCCGGACCATAAAAAAGATAAGCATGGTTTACCCTGTCCCCTTTCAGGGCCTTATCCATCAGTTCTACTGCTTTTTTTTGTCCAGCAAAATCCGTTAATTTCACACTCAACATCCCCTGGGGCCAAGGTTGAATAATGGAATTATTCAACCCTGACACCTTGATTACTAGATTATACGGTTACTCCTCTTGTCAAGAGCAGTTTTTCCACCGCTTCCATTACTTTTTGATGAGTTTGTTCCGCGGTTTGACCCTCTTGCACTAAAACAATTCTTTCCTTTTGAATCGCGGCTAAAAACAGGTACCCCTGCCTTACTTTTTTGTGAAACTCCAGATTTTTTAGCTCAATCCGATCCCGGGCTTCAGCCCCTTGAGCATGCCTTTCCCTCTGCCGCTTCAGACCTTCCTCCGGCGCCACATCCAAAAGCAGCGTCAGGTCGGGAGAAAGACCGCCGGTGGCCTCTTCGTTAGTTTTTAAAACAAAATCTGTATCTTCACCCAACCCAAAAGCCTGGTAGGCAAAGCTGGAATCCACGTACCGGTCACAAATGACTACCTTCCCTTCTTCTAGAGCAGGAAGAATCACCTGGGCTGCCAGCTGAGCCCGGGCAGCAGCATAAAGAAATACTTCGGTTTTGGCACACATCTTCACATTCTCCGCATCTAAAAGAATATCCCGAATCTTATCTCCAATGGATGTTCCCCCGGGCTCCCGGGTTAACAGGCAGGGAAGCCCCTTCCGGTCAAAAAATTCTTTCAGCATTCGGGCCTGAGTTGTTTTTCCAGCCCCGTCTGGTCCTTCAAAAGTTATAAATATCCCGTTTTTTATCACCGCTCCCGGGAAAATATTTCTTCCCGGGAATTCACCTCCCTTTACTTTATTACTGTTTTACTTAATTACTGTTTTACTTAATTACTGTAATTTCCTTTACTCCCTTGATGCTTCCTTCCATCTCCGAAAGCTCCATTTTAACTCTGTTGATGTATTCCAGGATTTCTGGTGTAATTACTTCCCCCGGCACCAGAATGGGAATCCCTGGGGGATAAATGTTTACCATCTGAGCGGAGATCCTTCCAGCCGCCTCCCCCAAAAATATCCTTTCAAAGGGCAGGTTTACTGCTTCCCGGGGAACCATCGCCTGTATGGGTATCGGGGGCAGGCTGGGTTTCTGCACAGGGGCTTTCTGCAAACCCTTCAAGGTAAGCCTTTCCCTCAGAAATCGCAGGGCATTCACCAGGGCAGCCAGGTCTTCTTCATTATGCCCCAGGGTCAGCAGAAGTAAAACATGGTCTCTTCCACACATTTCTACCTGAATTTTTCCTGCACGGCGCAAAATATCGGCTGCCTGTTTCCCGGTTTCCTTAAACCGACCGGTAAAAAAGGCCAGCCTGGTAATATCCAGCTTACATTCTCCCTGTTCCAGGGGAATCAGCTCAAAGCCCAGCTGATCCAGCTGCGACCTTGCTTCCTCGGCTAAAAAAATCACCTTATCCAGAAGTTCTTTTCCCCTTTGAGCCATCTGCCTTCTGGCAGCATCCAGGGAAGCCAGCAGAAGGTAAGAGGGGCTGGTGCTCTGAAAAATTTTCAGCGTATGGATCAAACGTTCTCGATTAACCTGCCTCCCACCTAGATGAAGCATTGCACTCTGGGTTAATGACCCCAGGGTTTTGTGAGTGCTTTGTACCCAAAGGTCCGCTTCCGCTTCCGCGGCACCTGCAGGCAGTTCCGGGTGAAAAGATAGATGTCCCCCATGGGCTTCATCCACCAGCAGCAGCACCCCTTTTTTAGAAGTTAATTTTCGCAGTTCTTTCAGATCTGGGCAGACTCCAAAGTACGTAGGATTGTTTACTAAAAGTGCCCTGGCCTCGGGATTTTCCCCCAGCGCCTTTTCTACCTCAGAAACGGTTACGTTAGAAAATTCCCATGGTTTCCCCTGTGAATCTTCAGATATATAAGCGGGAACCGCTCCGGAGGTAATAATTCCACCAAAAACTGCCTGGTGCGAACTCCGGGACAGAATTATTTTTTCTCCCGGCCGGCAGGCTGTATTAATCATAGCCATCAACCCTGTGGTAGACCCGTTAATCAGAAAGAAAGATTCCTCTGCTCCAAAGGCTTCCGCCGCAATTTCTTGGGCATCCTTTATCATTCCCAGGGGAGCATGAAGGTTATCCAAACCGGGGACTTCCGTAAGGTCTGCTTTTAATGGCTGTTTCAATAGGAGTTTCAGCAGCCCCTCCATTTCTTTCCCGCCTTGATGACCGGGGACATGAAAGGACCTGTAATTTTTTAAAATGTATTTAAAAATCCCATCTACTATCGGAGCTTTATTCTGGTTCAATGATTTCACCTTTAAAATAGTATAGCCTATCTTTTCTATTATATCAAAAAAAGGCGGGGAGAGCCCCGCCTTTCTTAATAAGTTAAAACAAATTCCCATATTTTTTTCAGTTTATGAAGGTGCCCGCAGTACTCCTTCTCATGCACCCTGGTTTCAATAATTTTTTTCTCGCAATCGTCACAAATAAAACAGCCCAGGATGAGGATTCCGGAAGGCTTTTCCTCTTCACAAACCAGACATGCTGATTTGGTTGTTGTTTCTTCCAACATTGATCACCAACCCTTACTATTATGTGCATTATTTAGTATATTTTAGCATTTAGCCGTTTATGCCATATTTATTCATTATTATATCTTTTTTTTGTAAAAAAGTGCCTGTCTCGCGGAATAGAAAAGGGTCTTTTTATGATTTTAAGCAGCCTGGTTTAAATGTTTCCCAGCATATAGTTAGGAGCCTCTTTAGTAATCTGAACATCATGGGGATGGTTTTCCTTTAATCCAGCAGAAGTTACTCGAATGAACTTTACTTTGGTCTTTAGTTCGTCAACATTTTTAACTCCGCAGTACCCCATGCCGGCCCTGAGTCCTCCCACCAGCTGATATACGGTATCCGCCAGGGTGCCCCGGTACGGGACCCTTCCTTCTATGCCCTCAGGAACCAGCTTGGTGGTGCAGTCCTGGAAGTACCTGTCACTGCTTCCTTCCTTCATGGCCCCCAAAGAACCCATACCGCGGTACACTTTATAACTTCTCCCCTGATAGATTTCAAACTCTCCGGGGCTCTCTTCGGTGCCTGCAAACAGGCTGCCAATCATAACCACGTTTGCGCCCGCAGCAAGTGCTTTAGGAATATCACCGGAATACTTAATTCCTCCGTCGGCAATAAGAGGAATTCCGTGTTCGCTGGCGGCCTTTGCCGCATCATGGATGGCTGTAACCTGTGGCACCCCGATTCCTGCAATCACCCGGGTAGTACAGATGGATCCGGGGCCAATCCCTATCTTGACACAATCAGCCCCTGCCTTGATCAAGTCCAGGGTTCCTTCTGCCGTAGCCACATTTCCCGCTACCAGTTCCACCTGGGGATGTTTTTCCTTCAGGGCGCTGACAATTTTTAAAACCCCCTGGGAATGACCATGAGCAGTATCCACCACAATAACATCCACCCCTGCCTCAACCAGGGCCCTGGCCCTTTCCATGGTTGCAGGGTCAACACCTATAGCTGCCGCAGCTAAAAGCCTTCCTTTTTCATCTTTTGCTGATTGTGGGTATTGAATGGCTTTTTCAATATCTTTTATAGTAATAAGACCTTTTAAATGAAAGTTGTTATCCACAATGGGAAGCTTTTCTATCTTATATTTCTGTAAGATAACCTTGGCCTCCTCCAGGGTGGTCCCTTCGGAAGCTGTAACCAGATTTTCCCGGGTCATTGCCTCTTTAATCTTCTTGGAATAATCCTCTTCAAAGCGAAGGTCGCGGTTGGTTAGAATCCCCACCAGCGTTTTTCCCTCAGTAATGGGGACACCGGAGATTCTGTAGCGGGCCATAAGGTCGGCGGCATCCTGCACCCTGTGATCTGGAGAAAGATGAAATGGCTGAGTGATAACTCCGTGCTCTGACCTTTTTACCCTGTCCACTTCCATGGCTTGTCTTTCAATAGACATGTTCTTATGAATAACGCCGATTCCGCCCTCCCGGGCCATGGCAATAGCCAACCTGGACTCGGTAACAGTATCCATCCCGGCGCTCATAACAGGAATATTCAGTTTGATTTTTTTTGTTAAATAAGTGGAAACATCCACCTCCCCCGGCAGCACTTCTGACCTGGAGGGAAGAAGCAGCACATCGTCAAATGTCAATCCCTCTTTACTAAATTTTTCGGGGAGCAATAGATTCACCTCTCTGTTTTAAATGTATTAAAAAGTATTATATCACATTTTTATTTGAATTAATTAATTCTCAGCGATTTTATTTCCCGGTCTACCATGGGCCTTATGGCAATTTTTTCTTTACTGCTTTCTCTGCCCACCCGTATTACATTTACTTTTACTATCTCTTCCCTGGCATCGCTGTACCGGGCGGTAACTGCAGCCGCCGGTTCAAATAGATCCGCGCTGCCCTCATGATCTCTGTAAAGAGCAGTAGGCCCTGGAATATCCGCAGCTTTAAAAATGATATCTCCCTCCCGGGCCAGGGACTCTATTTTTTTATTCTCTTCATGGTTCCTTCCCACCACCAGTTTAACTCCCGGGCCCAGGCGAAAATGCCTGCCCACCTTTAAAAGCTCAATATCCAGGCGGTGAGGCTGTGGATTTTCAGCCAGGAGGTCTTTTAGTTTCCGGGAGAAACCCTCTACCGTTAACAGGCAGCCCCCCGCAGGTGTGGGGTACTCCTTCAGGCCATATTTTTCAGCCATGGCCATTTGAGGTTTTCGGGAGCGGCCCTGGATATCCCCCAGCTTATCCCGGTCCACCCACCCTTTTTCCTCCGGCACAGTAGGTGGTAAGAGCCTGGCAGAGAGAGGTCGTAAAACTAACCCCTGGTAACCGGATTCCTTCTCCACAATCCCCAGGGCTTTGTAATTTTGGGATTTTGGCCTTTCCCCCAGAACCTCTCCGGTGATGATGAAATGTGCCCCGATTTTCTCCATATACTGTCCGGCCTTCCTGACCATAAGGGCATGGCAGTCTATGCAGGGATTAAGGTTTTTCCCATAACCATATGCTGGATTTTTAATTACTTCAATCAGTTCCCCGGTAAAATCCTCCACCTCCAGGGGAATATTCAGCTGTTCTGCCGCCTTTAAGGCGACTTCCGGTGTAAAAAAAGGGGTGGAAAAGGTAATCCCCACTACCTCAACTCCCTGCTCCTGAACCAGGAGCACCGCCAGCTGACTGTCCAGTCCCCCGGAAAATAAAGCAACAGCTTTTACTGCCATATCCTTCACCCTTTACTCCCCTTATTCTTTCTAATTTATTTGCTCTTTCTGTTTTGTTTGCTCTTTCTGTTTTGTTTGCTCTTTCTGTTTTATTTACTCTTTCCGTTTATTTACTCTTTCCGTTTTTATTTTTCTCATTATGATTCTTTTCTTCTTCCTTCTGAGAAAATATTTTCTCCGTCAAAACCAGCAGTTCCTTTTCTTTCAGCAGAGCAGCGGTCACTCCATCCCCCTTCTTCAATTTTCCGTCAAAGTTTCCGCTGTAAATAGCGCCGGAGCCGCAGGAGGGGCTGTTGGATTTTAAAATTGCGATTTGACAGCCGGTACTCTCCGCGGTGCGCATTGTTTCCACAGCCCCTTTTAAGAAGTAGGATGTAAGATCCTCACCCCGTTGATTGATTACCCTGGCTTTTTTCTCCCATACTTCCTTCCCGCCTCCACCGGCAATTTCCACGCCTTCCCGGGGAGTGGGAAGGCCACCCAGCTGTTCGGGACACACAGGAATCAGGGGAACCTTCTTCCCTAATTCCAGAACCAGGGCGTTCCTGTTGTTTTTTCCATTATATTTACAGTTAATCCCTAATAAACATGCGCTGACTAAAATCACAGATACCCGACTCCCTGCTTTTCAATTAAACTCCTCTGAACAGCTCACCCTCTGCCCGGGTCAGCTGTTCCGCGGCATTCCAATACATGGTCACAATAAGGGAGGCCTGCAGGGCGGCTTTAAAACTATTTTTTGCAAATTCCACCCGTTCAATACCCCTCAAAGCATCCATAATTTCCGGAAGATAAGCGGCCAAGTCCAGTGTTTCTGAAATGCCCAGCTTCCTGAGGGGCTGAAGCCGGACTTTCTTTTACACAGACTTTTCCGCTAAAAGCCCCGTAAGGTATTCCCCCGCCCCTGCCAGGTCTTCCGTATGAAGATAATTTCCTGCAGAAGAATCGAAGAGAACATTCGCCCGGGCACTGATTTCTTCATCTCCAGGCCAGACAATATACTTCATTGGGACTCTGGGCAAAAACCAGAATAAAATTTGAGTGCTGGAGCCGGCTTTCATTAATTCTCCCCCCAGCTTTGATGCCACAGCCTGCAAAATTTCAGGTTTTTCCCCAAAGGCCCGGGCCAGGGGTTGAATGGCGCCCTGGTAAAAAGCAGCATAAAAGGCGCTGCCTCCTGGAAAATCCCGGTATGGAATAAACTGATGGGTCAGGGGGTCACCACCGGCCCTGGATATATAATTAATGATAATTATCTGTAAAATAAAATGCGGTTCCAGGTCTGTGCTTTCGCTGAACTTAACTAAACCCTCAGGATGTGAAATACACAGGTTGTGACCCAAGACCTTCAGCTGAATTTTTCCTTCCAAAAATGTTCCACCGCTTTTTTGGGCCATCTCCCGAGGGTCTTTTTTTGAAAATCCGCTGCGGGATTCCTGCAGGGCCAAAATATAGTTTTTAGGATCGCTTTTTTTATAAGCGGGAAGATAGAAGCTCATTTTTCCTCCTTTTGGCAGATAAGACAAGTAGACAAGAAGACCGTTAAGACAAGGGGACGGTTCTTCTGTCTCCAAAACAGAGTACGTTCACTTGCCTCAGGCTTTTTTTGAAATATTATGAGTGTTTATTGCCGTGCATAGTTTTCCTTTATCATTCTTTCCATTATATATTATAAATTGTATACTCTTTATCCTGCCAAAACAAGGGGTTGTGCCGAACCAGGCACTTTGATTTGAAGCTTTCCAGGTAAAATGGAGTACTTCAATGAGGTAAGATGAAGAATTTCTCCGTCACAGTGGACGGGCAGGGGTTTTTCGGCTTTTATCTCCAGTTCTTTTTCCCGGAAAACCCTGACTTTGGGATGGGCTAAATGGTTTCCCTTATAAACCCGGGGGAAAACCCGTAAGAATTCCAGCCGGGGAAGGTCTTCTACAATAACGATATCCAGAAGTCCGTCATCTAAAACAGCTTGGGGTGCCACCATCATGCCATTTCCATAGTACCTGCCGTTGGCCACAGAAACCAGCCAGATGGGAGCGGAGTAGCAGACATCCCTACCCAGCAGTTCAATTTGAAAGGGCTTAAAGAAAAGCAGCTGTTTCAGGAGCCCCATTACATATGACAATTTCCCTAAATATTTCTTATACCGGTTGGCCTCCCAGGCCGTCATGGAATCTAATCCGGTTCCCGAAAGGTTAATAAAATAACGTTCATTAATCCTGCCCAGATCTACTGCCATTTCTTTGCCCTCCGTTAAAACCCGGCATGCTTCAGCCCAATCCAGCGGAATCCCTGCAGTTCGAGCAAAATCGTTTCCCGTGCCTACCGGAATCATGCCCAGAGTGACTTTATCATGGTTCATCCCGTTGATTACTTCAAATAAAGTTCCGTCTCCCCCCACTACAACGATATGCGAATACTTTTCATCAGAAGCCTGCAGAGCCAGTTTCCTGGCATGGTCAAATCCCCGAGTAAACTCATAATTAAAACTTATGTTCAGGTGCCTCAAGGTCTTCTCAATGTGCGGCCAAACCTTTCGGGATTTCCCTTTCCCCGCCGCAGGGTTAACAATAACGTAATAATCCAATGCTGATTCACTCCTCTGTTACTGCCTGAATGCTTTTTCTGAAACCTTTCTTAGGATACAGTGAAAGGGCTGGTGACCGTTAAAGGTATTTTGACCTTCCGTAATTACAAAGCCAATGCTGCACAGGATTTTTCATCCTTTCGCAGGTTTATCCTTCATGTATGTCTATCTAAATCGATGGGAAACCTCTGCCGTAAGCCGGTATACCCGCTCTGCTGCTTCCGGTGAGTACAGTCCCGTTCCACAGCTGGGGGTAATAATCATCTGCCGGGTAAGCAGGCTTTCCTTAACCCCCCGGGAAACTAACTTTTCCTGGTATCCCTCTAACCGCTGAACCAGGGTATCTGCTGTTTCTTTAAAGCAGTATTCATTTACAGGAGTAATTCCCCAGGCGATATAACCTCCTTTTTCAAAGAAATCATTCAGCTGATCGCTTGCGGTCAGAAGGGACGTAAAGTAGTTATAGACATCCAGGTTTATTATCCCTGGTTCACTTGCAAGGAGCACAGACCAATCGGTCATACAGCAGGCATGGATTCCTGGTACTCCACCCTCTCTTTTTATAGCTTCGATAATTGTTCTAAAGGAATCCGAAATCCAGTCACCCCTGAGGCTGAGGAATTCCTTGCTTCCATAAATCTGCATCATTCCTTCATCCAGGAAAATAATTACCGGCAGCCCTATTTTTTTTAACTCCCTGACCTGCCAGATTACATGCAGTTCCAAAGCTTTTACCACAAGGTCCCGTAATTGATCATTGAAAAATGAAGAAGATCCCTGTTCATCCAGAACCTGCATCCCCGCTGTCAAAGGAGCCGCTGCCTGTCCTTTTACACATACTGCTTCTTCTGTGCCATTTTTCTGCAGATAATCTATGAACTGATAAAATCCAGGAGCGGACTCTAAAGGCACAGCCAATTTTCCATCCAGCTGAACTGCCTCTATATTGTCAAGATATATCTCATAGAATAAGGCAACATTATCTAAAAATTTACTGTCCTGGTCCTGAAACCTGGGATTCTTTCCCGTTTCCTTTTTCATCAAATTTAATTTTTTCAGCAGGTACAGAGCCTGATTATCATAGTATTCTTCCGGCCTGGTAGGAAACTGAGGCCAGTGCGGACAAAGGGGAAAGCTTTCACGAATCAATGCAAGCGCCTTATTCTCTCCTATGTCCGGCAAACTCCCAATTCCCGTGGCTGCTTTACTCATTTTTTCAGGGATCTTGTTTAACATTGGGATACCTCTCCTTCTGGTTAAATAATTTGCATTTTATGTTATTCCCGTCAGGGACCTCGGCAGGTACACTTTGGGCCAGTCAGTCCCTGAGAAGGTTCACATACTAAATAGTAATGTATTTCTTTTATTTCGTTTAGCTCAACAAATATTCCTGTAAATCCCTTTTAAATTCATGAAAAAAGTCCCTGAGTCATAATTGCTCAAGGACTTGTAAAGAAAGATAGCTGAACTTTATTTCTAGTGACGTACTCCCACCTAAGAGGTGGGGGCTTCTTGGGATGTATCAGCTATCGCCGATATGTTTACCAAGCTATCCCCGTTCGCCCAGCGGTTCTCCGTGTCAATCAGGCTATGCCGAGCATTCGGCAGCCTTCTTTTTTTAT
>SKNC01000108.1 GCA_007120745.1 Bacillota bacterium | reverse complement strand
CTGTTTAAACGAATTGAAAAAACCAGGGAATATCTTGATTTTTTATATACCATTAAAGAGAATTGCAGTATCGATGAGTTTAAACAAAATCCTATGGTTTATGGAAGCACAGAAAGGTTTTTACATCTCTGCATAGAAGCAATGCTGGATATAGGCACTCATATTATTTCAGACAAAAATCTTGGTAAGATTGAATACTACAGTGATGTACCAAAGCTTCTCTGCCGCCACGGTTATCTCAAAAAAGAACAGTTAGACCTTTTTATTAGAATTATTGGATTTCGCAATATCCTTGTTCACGAATATCTGGAAGTGGACCTGGATATCGTTTATAATGTCCTGCAGGATAACTTAACTGATTTGGAAAACATATTAAAAAAGATGGCGAATTTATTATAGTGCAGTTTTCCTGCTACATAAATATTTAGGTTGTGCAGCAGTGCTATCCCGATATAGAATCATTATTTTCTTCATTATTCTCTCCATTTCCGTTATCCCCTTCTTCTTCGTTATCTCCGCTTCCATTACCAGCATCTCCATTATCATTTTCTTCTTCCCCATTCTCCCCATTTCCATTTTCATCATCTTCGCTGCCATTTTCTTCTTCCCCATTATCTCCATTCTCTGGTTCAGGGTCTGGGTCGTCCGGTTGCGGATCCGGTGCTGGTGGTGGAGCTGGCGCTGGTTCATCTGGTTCAGGGTCCGGCTCGGGTTCCGGTTCAGGTTCAGGTTCGGGTTCCGGTATATATACAGAGGTGCGAAGGGGTGGCAGATAGCTACCATCTGAATGTATGGCTGTAAGAATATAGGTATAGGTACTATCCACAATAAAGTCATGATTATCTGTAAACTGCCGTCCTACAACCACCTGGAATCCAATATCCTGCTGCTGGTCAATACGGAATAAGAAGTACCGTATCTCCGGGTCATCAACGGCATTCCATGTTAATATTACGGTTTCATTTTCGCTATCATATCTGGCTGTAAAATTATTAAAAGGAGAATCTAAAAGTTCTTCTTCCTCCGGCTCAGTGATAGAGACCGTTACTTCCTCTGCCAGAGCAATTTCCAAAGGAGATTGCTCCATGGTAACGCCATTAACATTAACAACCGCTTTGTAAACAGTTCCCTTTCCCGCAATTACAGCTCTGGCATTTATTATCAAGCTTTCTACCTGGGCTTCATCCATAATAGTAAACAGAGCATCTTCTGCCTCTTCTCCAATTTCCAACAGAATAACCTTTCCCCGTAAAATTATAAAATTGGCATTTCTGCTCTCCACATAGATTTGCCCAAAATCTGCATCTGCTTCTATTTCCTCCGCAGTTCCAACAATCAAGTCACGAAAACCATCCACAGATACAGACGCAATATTTTCCTCTAACAGCTTTGCACCGGCCTCCAGCCTGGTTTCCTTTACCAGGGTATTTCCCCGGGCCAATATCGTTGTATTCTCACCACTACCCTTAAAGTAAAGCCCTTCCACCGATGAATCTTCCAAAATGACCCTGTTTATATCTCCTACAATAATTAAGTTTCCTGAAATTTTAACATTTTTCAGAGTGAGATTGTCCCCTACGATTCCCGGAGACAGAAAAAGGTCTCCCTCAACATCAGTATTTATTAGCGTGCAATCTAATGCCCTGATGGTCAAGTTCCCCGTTATTACCTGTCGGCCGCTCTGAGGACCATGTGTGCCGGCAGCCTCAATAAAAACGTCCTGCTTGCTGTCCCTGCCTCCCAAAAGTACAAAACCGGTTGAAATAAATAATAGTGCGATGAGAATGATAAAGAGTTTTCTTTTCGCGGAAATCTTATTTTTTTGTGTTCCACCTTTATTGACCATATTTTTTTCCTCTTTCTTTATAAAATAGCTTTATGAAATGACAGCTTTCAATGTAGAAAAGATAAGCCCTGGAAGCCGTGGAAGAATTATCATCAAGGTGCAAAAAAGAGTTCATTGATAACTTGATTTGTTTCCTCCGGATTTGCCTTCCAGTAGCTCACCCCTCCCCGGTTATAAAACCAACCGGGCACCACTTCCATGACAATATCTTCGTCTTTTATTCCCTTCATATTATGTACCAGTTCATTTATTTCTCTATAGGGAATATTGGTATCCAGGTGCTTCCATGTGGAGTAAACAATAGAAAGGGTCCTGGTAAATGATTGTTCTCTTACTTCATTGGCTGCCGCCTTTACAAACCGCTGCTGCCTTCTAACCCTGGCGATATCCCCCATGGGTTCATAACGAAAAGAAATTAAAGCAAAGGCTTGGTCTCCATCCAGTATTTGAAGACCCGGTTCCAGTACCAGTCCCCGGGATCTGATTACCCGGTCAACCTCAAATTCCAGCCCATCTAAATGATCTACGATATCTTTAAAAGCACGATAATTCAACCCTACATAATAATCTATGGGCACCCCGGTAAAATTTTCTACAGTTTCAACAAGAAGGTCTGCTTTGCCGTAAGCATAAGCATGGTTTACCTTATCTTCTTCCCTACCGGGGATCTCCACCAGGGTATCCCGGGGAATGGAAAGCATAGATCCGGTTTTGCTGGAAAAATCAACCCTCAAGAGAATGATGGTATCAGCCCGCCCCCGGTCTTTTCGGAAGGTTCCTCCCGTCCACTCGCCGGCATCAATTCCATAGACCAAAAATGTTTCCGGAGGCCTGCAGACTGGTTCAGTTATTGGAGGAATTTCTCTCCCCTTTGCATATTCAACGGGGGTTGTTTCGCTGCTTTGTGCAGGAGGTTCCATAAGCCCTTTTATGTTGTTATAGAACTGGTATACGCTGATCCCTGAAATACTTAGAAATGAAAAAATAACAACTGCTATAATAGTTGCTTTTTTCCTTTCCATCCATTACACCTCCTGCTGCATGAAAAAACTAATATCTTATATCGGCCATGATTACTTTTACATTAAACAAGAGCCACAGCTGCCAAGAATTCGGATACAACAAAAGACATATAGAATTATGCTTTCTTCTGACCTACTACTACAAAAACTAGCATATTCCTCTTTTTGTGTAAAATTTTTCTACAAATTACTTCCCTCTTATCACCGAGATACTTCCAAATTTTCCTCCGTTTCGAAACCTATTTTTTTCTTTCCTCCCGCTACTCCAATAATTATTAGAGCTGCCCCTAAAACTGTAAAGATAACAGGTGCTGCATACCAAAAGGATATGGTGTGTTCAAAAACAGAGACAACCGCTTCTATAGAAAACGGGCTGTCATTACTAATTTCTTGGGCAGCAGGGACCAAAAATGCTGATTTGCTGAAAAACAGAACAGAAGCAAAGCTTACCCCTGAAACCATAGCTGCTGTCCCAAACCATTTGGCTCCCTTTAGTCCGCTTGACAACAGACAGAAAAAACCAAACAGCAGCACAAAAACAATATATGGGACAAAGGAAAAATAAGTGTAAAAATTTCTAGTATATGTAACAGCTTCATTTACCCCACTCAGTTCTGAGAGAACCAGTTCGTCAGGGATGTCCATTTCTGCCAACATCCCATCTATTTCCTCTTCTATGGAGTCAGCTTCTAAAAAAGCTATACCTTCTGGCTCTTCATTTTCATCTTTGTAATCACCTTCCTCAGATTGGCAGACGAAGTATTCGTCCATCCCGTTTAATAAAGCTGTCCGATATATTTCTTTCCTCTCTTTCAAGCCGATAACAGCTGTAAGGTCATCCTGCTCTCCTTTGATATAAGCCAGGCTGTCTTCTACTGCAAAGAGCATCTGGTTTTTTAGCCATTCTTCATGAAATGCTTCCGCTAACGATTCCTGAATAATTTCAAAAAGTTCTTCGGGTGGTTCTTCTGGAAATTCTTCCATCTCGTTTTCTTGGTATTCAGCGAACTCTTTTTCGGACGTTTCTTCCCCGTGATCTCTTTCTTCCATAAACTCAGGCATATTATCATATAAAGAGGACAGGCCTACCATCTCCAAAGCTTCCTGGTAATAGGAAAGGTTTAGCGCAGTGCGGTTGACTCCCATCCCTAGAAAATATAACCAGCCTGAAAAAATCGTAACGAAAAATATGAGGATTAAACAAAGTGTTTTAAACGTTTTCATAAATAATAAACCGTCCTTTCTGTGTGCTTTTTTGCGTCTCAAGAACAATCTTTTGTCTAAAGCATTTTAAAACTCTACAAATATTTTCACCTCAAAAATTTAAGCATCTTACAATTAATAGCTTCCTTACCCGCTTAAAATACAAAGTTCTTTACTAAAGGAGCTAATGTTAAATAGTTAACCGATAAGTACCGTTTACAACTTCCCTCAATATTTTATATCGGTCACGAATGCTCATCCTAAAGGTTAATATAAAAAAACCAGCAGAGATCTGCTGGCTGGCCTTCAGGAACAGTGAAAACAACACAATATTTATATTTTACCGGGGTTTAAAAACCATTGCGGGCGCCCCGAAACTAAGTCTAAATGGAATGATAATCTTACTTTTGTGCAGCAGGCAGCTGACTCTCAAACCTCCAGGCATCCCGAACCATTTCTTTAATGCCCCGCTTCGCCTTCCAGTTCAGCTCTTTTTCCGCTTTGGAAACATCCGCATAACTCTCTGCAATATCCCCCGGCCTTCGGCCCATAATCTCATAAGGCACTCTAACCCCGTTTACTTCTTCAAAGGCCTTGACCAGCTGTAAAACCGAGATGCCCTGACCGGTACCCAGGTTATAAATATGCACCCCTGGTGTCAGTCTGTCCAAAGAAGCCACATGGCCTTCGGCCAGATCCATTACATGAATATAATCTCTAACTCCGGTACCGTCCGGGGTGGGGTAATCATTTCCGAAAACCTGTAACTTTTCTAATTTTCCTTTAGCCACTTGAGTAACATAAGGCATCAGATTATTGGGAATACCGGTAGGCTCTTCTCCAATGAATCCGCTTTCATGAGCTCCCACCGGGTTAAAATATCGAAGAAGGGATACGGAAAACTTTGAGTTGGCTTTTGCGGTGTCCATCAGAATTCGCTCACTGATCGCCTTTGTCTCCCCATAGGGATTGGCGGCAGGCAGCAGGTCCATGGTTTCCACAAAAGGCACTTCATTTTCTCCATACACCGTTGCAGAAGAGCTGAAAATAAACTTCTCTACCCCATGTCTCTGACAGGCTTTCGCCAGGACCATGGTGCTGACCGTATTGTTGTAATAATATTCAAGGGGCTTTTCTACCGATTCAGCCACCGCCTTAAGACCGGCAAAGTGAATTACCCCATCAATTTTATGGTCAGCGAATATACGCTCCACAGCTTCTTCATCCGTTACATCAATGGGATAGAAAACCATCTTCTTATTTGTTATCTGCTCTACTTTATCTATGGTTTCTGCTTTACTGTTGCACAAATTATCTGCTACGATTACCTCATGCCCTGCCTCCAGCAAAACAACGCAGGTATGTGATCCTATATATCCCGCTCCACCAGTTACCAAGATATTCATTCTATGATTTCTCCTCTTATTCTTTTTCATGAAAAGGAAATATGCACTGCATCCAATTTTGTCGGCCATGCAGCAACCTTGCAATTACAATACGATCCTCAAGCACTTTATAAAAAATACTATATGGGTTTACCACAATACGCCTGTATCCTCGTTGTGCTCCAGGCACATCTTCTTCTGATATAACCGGCCCCATCTCAGGAAAATCTTGTAGTTTCTTTAAACTTTCATAGATTTGTCTCCGTAGTTTTTCAGCCGCCTGTTTATTGTCTTCGGAGACATAAGAGAAAATGCTGTCAATATCATAATAAGCCATCTCAGATAATACAATTTTTTTACCCATTTTCTATTCTCTTTTTAATATCTGAAAAAGTTTTTTCAAAATCCCTCATAGGTTTCCCTGAAGCTATTTCACGGTCAGTTTCTGACAACATCTGCCCCAACCGCTGTCGAGCCATCATTTTCTGATAGGCCTCATGGCTCATCACTACCAGATCAGCTTCTCCGTTTTTTGTAATAATCACCGGAGCCTGAGTTTCATGACACATTTTTGAAAAAGAATTATAATTGTGACGAATCGCTGTTGAAGGCTTAATATTGGTTATAATATTATCCTGCCCACCCACAAATTCCACCCCTTTAGCCATAATTATGTCAATATTATATCATCTGCATATCAGTCATTCAACAAAAACACAATATCAATTATTGGATGATTGATTAATGAATTTTTTTACAACAACTCATAAAACTTTAACGGCACCTCTTTTAACAGCTGGTTCTCCATATCACTATCTATAGCAGCCAGCGGGTGTTTTTCCATCTGCCTTCGGATATCCTCACCAGCCACATGGGTGTAAACCTGTGTAGTAGAAATATCCGCATGTCCGGCGATTTCCTGCAGACAGCGGATATCCACGCCCTCTTTCAAAAGAAGTGTTAATGAAGTATGCCGGAGCTTGTGGACACTTAACCCGGGACGATAGACCCCGGTTTTTTCTGCCAGATCTCGGAATATTTGCTGGATCCCTCTTTTGGAAATAGGCTTTCCATGGGTGCTTAGAAATAAATAATCTGTTTCTACCCTGGGACACCTGACATTCAAGTAGCTCTCCAATGCCCGACAGGTATCTCCTGTCAAAGGCACCATTCTTTCCTTACTTCCTTTTCCCAGAAAACGAACCGTTTTTTCCTTCAAGTCGAGATCCAATAATCTCATTGACTTTAACTCCAGCAGGCGGCACCCGCTCTGTAAAAACAGCAGAAACATGGCATAATCCCTCTGCGGAAAAAGACTTGCCTGTTTAATTCCCTTTAAAAAACTCTTGCATTCCTCCAGGCTTAGTATTTGTGGAAGTTTCCGGCTGGTTTTTATGGTGGCCAACTGAACAGCCGGGTTATAATCGATCCCATATACCCTCTCCCGACAAATAAAATTGAATAAAGATTTTATTGCGGATACTTTTCTCTTGACTGTTACCGGCGAATTGCCCCTTTCCCTTTTCAAATAAACAAGAAACTGCCTCAAGTGCTGTACCGTAATTTCCTCGACATTTGTGGGCAGCTCGTTTTGTTTAAGAAAAAGTACGAACAAGCCCAGGTCATTTGCATACCCTTCAATTGTATTGGGACTGGAACCCCGCTCCACCTCCAGGCAATTAAGAAAATCTTGAATGCAGACTTCAATCAACATATTTTTGCACCCTTGGAATATTATAACACACCTTGAAATATTATGCAAACATTTGTTTGATTAGATGTCACAAGTCAACATACGAAACTGGGAGCATTTGTTTGATTCCTGGATGCAAATGAAAAATTTGGTCAGTATCTGAGCCACCGTTCTGGTAATTGAGAGCCATGGTTCCAAAATTTAGAACCAACATTCCGGACCATTGAACCATTATATCCCTTTTTAGCGCAAATGTTATTTTAAGTTTCACATATGGCAATTTATTAAGTTTTTTAAGTTTAATTGACAACCTAATGTTAATTGAAGTATCATATTGGTAAGAACGGGCATACTATGTATGGAAAGGAGGCAAATAAATGAAAACACTATCAACCTCCAAGCTTGCGGAAACT
>SKNC01000032.1 GCA_007120745.1 Bacillota bacterium | reverse complement strand
GCTTATTACCGTAACACCATATTCAATGGTTATGGCAGCTGTTTTAGGGGTTGGGGTGGTTGCTTTAACCCCCCTGGTCAGCGCCCGTAAGCTGAGCCGTATAGACATTCCCTCTACCCTGAGGGTAATGGAGTAGATAAGGGGTTTTCAGGCGGTTTTACCGCCAGAAAACCCCCTTTTTTTTGTATATTTTTAATCGTATATAATATTATCTTTCATTTGGATTTAATAGCTGTTATCTCTTTCATTCTTTGACCATATAGTAATGTAAGAAAACAATGGCCAGCAATAAAAAGAGGGAGAATAATTACTATGGAAGAGCCAAAAATTTGTGACTGTTCCGGCAAGTTAAATTTGGATGTAGAAGAAATTATTTTTACAGCGGATATTTGTCCTGGATGCATTTCCATTGACAGCTGCGTTTCTTTAAAGTTGGATACTCTCAGCTTTAATTCAAAGAAAGTTAATTTACCCGATTATTTTTTTACTGTTAAAGGGTCAGGGTTATCAGTTTCCGGGAACGGTATTCTAACCCTCCATGAAGATATGCCCGGAAAAGATACCAGTGTGTTTTATGTCCTGTTTTTATTTGAATCTGCTTATGTAAAACAAAACCTTGCCTCAATAACTTTTTTTAATATTGATGGTATTGGAGCAATTACAGCTTACTCCATTACATTTGTGGCAAAACAAGTAAATCTTAAAGTCACTCATCGGGATACAGATCCTTCAGAAGTATTTAGTTTTCCTGTAAAGAAAGATATCGGTAAGGACATAATGATTATTGTAAAAGATGGGCAGGTAGAAGTAAGAGAATTATAGTATGCTGCAGTATTTCAATGTAATTAAAATGCTTTTTATATTATAATAGATTACAACAAATGATTTCTACAAAAAAAGCCTACCGTAAGATAAAAGGCAGTCTATTCGGTAAAAATAAATCAGGAAGAAGAGATGAGAAGTTGAAAAGTCAACCCGCTTCAAAAACCGCCAATGCTGCTTTTCTTTTGGGCCTGGGAAGCATCATTTCCATTGTCTTCAGTGTTGTCATCGCTATTTACATTGAAGCTGTAGGGGCAGCATCACTGTTTCGCTTAATCGTGATGCCCTTATCTATTGCCGCCATTATTGTTGGTGTGATTGCCCGCCGGGACGATATTACCCATGGGGCCTTAAACCAGCGGAAAGCCCTGTGGGGTATTATTTTAGGGGCGATATCCCTGGGCATCGTTGTACTTGCCATGATTATTGTAGTAGTGATTTTTCTCCCAATGAGGTTTAAGGCATAAATTACATTATATTGCCTGCCAGAAGGCAGCTTCCTACAGGAAAGGAGTATTTTAATCTTGCTTCACGTTATTTACGGAAAAGACTCTTATTCAATGACCAGAGAACTGCTGCAGAGCATGAGTCCCGAAAAAGAATGGAATAAGGATGCCCTGATAGCCTTAAAACCTAACCTGGTGGTCTCCAAACCTTCGGAGTCCGGGGCTACCACTTCACCCGAAATAACCCGGGGAGTCATTGAACACTTGAAAGAAAAAGGGTTTAATAACCTGGTGATTATGGAGAGTTCCTGGGTTGGGGACAGTACAGTAAAAGCTTTTAACGTTTGCGGGTATGAAAAGCTTGCCCGGAAATATAATATTGACCTGGTTGACCTGAAAAGAGATAAGGCAGTGAAAAAAAAGGGAAAGAACCTGACCATTTCCCTCTGTGAAAAGGTCTTGGAAATTGATTATCTCATTAACCTGCCCGTGTTGAAATCCCACTGTCAAACCCGGCTTACCTGTGCTCTTAAAAATTTAAAAGGCTTAATTCCTGATAAGGAGAAGAGGCGATTTCATGGTTTAGGCCTGCATGAACCCATTGCTGAACTCAACTTCCTCATAAAAACCGCCCTGGTCATAGTGGATGCCGTCATCGGGGATTTGACCCATGAAGAGGGCGGTAACCCGGTGGAAATGGGACGAATTATTGGGGGAACAGATCCGGTTCTTGTGGATTCTTATGCAGCAGAACTGATCGGGCTGGAGATTGAAGAAATACCTTACATATCCATGTCAAACCAGGCGGGGATTGGAAAACTGTTCAATAATGAAACCGTGCTGAAAGAATACCGGCTGGACGACTATCCCCAGGTTACTTTAAAACCTTCTCCCCGGGTAAAAAGGCTGGCTGACCATATAGTAGAGGTGGGAGCCTGTTCCCCTTGTTACGGAGCGCTTATCCATGCCCTTTCCCGCCTGGAGGAGAGGGGAACCCTGGAGAAAATACCAGGGAAAATATTTATCGGCAGAAAATTTAAAGATATTGAATCATCCTCCCTGGGTATTGGGGTGTGCACGGCAAAGTTCAACAAAAGTGTTTCCGGGTGCCCTCCAAAAGCCCGGGACATTGTAAAATATTTGGAGGAACATCTTATCAATAACTGAGCTGAGTTTCTATACCTTATAATATTCTTATAGAAATCCCTGTGCTGTTACATTAATATATAAACTATTCTTATAACGCTTCCAACAATCAGCACCCCGGCTAAAGCCATGTTAATGTAATACCATGAGGGCTTAAACTTTGTTTTTTTACCGGCAGGGACTTTTAACATTACTAAGGAATGCGATAAATAACCAAATACAACAAAAATAAAGACAATTGACATGAACAATTGATTGTCCACTTCTGCATTAAAGATAGCATAAACAAATAATGCCGCCCCCGTGATAATACATATGACTGACATAATTGATAAAACAGATACCCATTTCTTCTTCATTTCCATAATAAGACCACGCCTCCACAATAGGTATTTTTAATCTATCAGGGACAGGGGGACAGGTCCCTTGTCCCATTTTACCAAGCCAAAATATTTGTGGACAAGGTGGGACAAGGGACCTGTCCCCCTGTCCCACTTAGTCACCTAAATATTTTACTACATTTGATGAAAAGCCTCAAATACAGCCGTTACACAGAAGAAGTATTGCAGCCCTGCTGATTGACGCCAGCGCAATAATCTTTTACATTGAGGAATATTTTTCAATTATTATTGTTCTATAATGCAATTAAGAGCTTCATCAGTCAGGATAATTAATTGCCCGGAGCAGTAAAACTAAACCCGGCCTTAATCCGTCTTAGAGTATAAGAAGTAAATTTTTCTCCGGGGGGAATTCAAATGAAACTAAAAAAACTTATAACTATATGTTTTTTTTGGCTGGCTTTACTGCTGATTGCGGGCTGCAATTCTTCAGACCCGGTAATTGAAAATATTGAACCTGCACAGGGATTTGTTGGTACAGTGATTACCATTCACGGTTCCGGATTTACCATGTCGGGTAATGATATTGAATTTGTTCATGAGGATTTAACTTTTAACCAGGACAATACTGCATACTATCAAAGTGTTTCATCACCGGACGGAAAAAGCATTACGTTTACCCTGCCGGAATATCTAGCTGCCGGCGCCCCAACCCTGCATGATGCTATTCCTGATATTGCAATTACCATGCCCAGAGGGGAAATTCAGATATCTATTATTAGCACAACCGGCAGAAGCAATCCCGTTAATTTCACTATTAGGGAGGCCGACTTGAACAAGAATATTTTTGATTATGATAACGAAGATGAGTTTTGGGCCTGTGTTGAGTTTGATGGACCTACGGAGAAATGGTTCAATCCGGGGCCTCTGGGTTATGGTATCAGCACCGGGCCGGTGCCACCTGGTTCCGAAGTAAGTATTTATGTGACCCCTGACCAAAAAATGGAGTTGGATAATCCTTTGAAAATAAAGGCTAAATTAACCCATAGGGATGAGAACTGGGCTTTAATGGAAGAACTGAAGTCCAGCACGGTTACGGTAGATAGTGTTAAAACATACAATGTTCTCACGGCAAAACTCCCTGAGAACCAGGGAGAGTACTACCTTTTGACTGCAGAAATACTTGGAGAAAAAGGGAAAGTGCTGGATACCCTGCTATCAAAAATCTATGTTCCTCTGCAGGGGATTTCCGCGAAACTGACCACTGACCGGGAGGTCTACGGACCTCAGGATACGGTGATATTTCGGTTGGTAAACTACGGACCTACGATGATTCATTTCGGCAGGCCTTTCACTGTCGAAGCCGAGAAAAATGGAGAATGGGTGGAGCTCCCTCTAGATATGTTCTTCACCATGGAATTAATCATGCTGAAACCGGAAGAATCTTTTGAACAGTCTCTGAACCTGGAGGATTTCCCAGAGCATTTTAAAGAAGGTCGCTATCGTATAGTGAAACAGGTAAGCGGCGAGGGAACCGACCTCCAGGAGAAACTGTCTGTGGAATTTGAAGTTAGATAATACCTTTGCAATGCTCATCTCCTGGGATATACTTACAGCCTGAAACAATATGTAGAGAATTTAAATTACTGCAAACTGCATTGAAAATAATTAAATAATTAAATGAAAAAAACTATCTATGGAGGAAGGGAAAATGCTCTGATGGAAACCGTTGTTTCTGTACAGGAACTTACTAAAATTTATGGAGATAAAAGGGTAGTGGACGGGGTCAGCTTTACCGTTAACAAAGCCGAGGTATTTGGAGTGCTGGGACCCAATGGCGCCGGCAAAACCACCATACTGGAATGCCTGGAGGGGCTTCGTATTCCTGAGAGCGGTACCATGAGCATTATGGGTGTAGATCCCATTCGGGAGCCGGGCAAACTGCGCAGCCTCATTGGGGTACAGCTTCAAAGTGGGGGACTGCCCGCTACCATTAAAGTAAAGGAAGCCATGCAGTTTTTCAGCGCCTATCATAAAATAACACCCCCCATGGACCTGCTGGAACGCTTAAAACTGGCGGAGAAGAAAGAGGCGGAGTACCACACCCTTTCCACTGGACAGCAGCGGCGGCTGGCTCTGGCCCTGGCGGTGGCACACCAGCCTGCCATCCTGTTTTTGGACGAGCCTACTGCAGGCCTGGATGTGGCCAGCCGTTCTGAACTGCACCGGCTGATGATAGAGCTGAAGGAATCTGGAACCACCATCATTCTGTCCACCCACGACATGGCTGAAGCAGAGGAAATGGCTGACCGGGTGGCCATTCTGCTGCGGGGCCGTGTTGTAACCATCGGTACTCCCCGGGAATTGACCGCCACAGGCTCCGGCCTTACGAAAATTTCCGTGCGCACGGCCAACGATACTACCAATAATGCTGATTTCCCATGGATAGTAAAAAAGGTGAGCAGGGAGGGTTATAATATTTTTTATACCCGGGATATAGGCCCTACAGTATCAGCCATGATCGCCTTGATTGAAAAGAACGGGGACACCTTAATCGACCTCCGGGTGGAGCGCCCCACTCTGGAGGAGCGCTTCCTGGAACTGACGAAAGAGGGTGCTGTCATATGAGAGCCTTCGCCTATCATTTTTCCTTTGAGTTTTTCACCGGCCTTCGAAACAAAACACTGCTTTTGATGATGTACCTGCTGCCCCTGGGTTTTCATTTCATGATGGGGCTGATGATGGTAGACATAAACCCGCTCTTTTTGGAAACCATGATTCCTGCCATGGTGATTTTTTCTATTTTGTCCGGCATGATTTTGGGCCTGCCCCAACCTCTGGTAGAAGCCCGAGAGGCGGGGATTTTCCGAAGCTATAAAATAAATGGAGTGCCTGCCTTATCTATTATCGTGATTCCCGCTCTTTCCGCCCTGATTCACGCGGTAATTACCTCAGTAATTATTGTTGTTACCGGGTCACTTCTTTTTGATGCTCCACTACCGGTAAACTGGACTGCATTCCTGTTAATTTTCCTCGTTTTTGCCTTTACATGTTCAGGCCTTGGGGTTTTAATCGGTGTTATATCCTCCAGTTCCCGGGTAACGGTACTGTGGTCTCAACTGATTTATCTTCCCTCCATGATGGTAGGGGGATTAATGGTCCCCTCTGAAATGCTGCCGGAGGTCCTGGCCCGGGCTGCACGGCTGCTGCCCACCTCATATGCCATGGACGCCTTTAAAGACCTGACCCTGGAGATGCCTGCGGCCTACCCGCCTTACTGGGCAGTTCTTATCCTGCTGGCTGCGGCAATCCTTTCCTTTGGACTGGCACTTTTTCTTTTCAGCTGGGACAGCAAGAACACTTCCCGGCGCAGCCCACTGTTTGCCCTTCTGGTTCTTGTGCCCTTCATTTTGGGAATGGTGCTTTTGCCCCTGGGAGAGCGCATGGAGCTTTTTGGTATGACAGCAGGGGTGCCTGGTACTGCTTATGCTAATTCCACCCCTGTGGTGATGAAAGAGGAGCCCACTTTTTCTATTACTCCCATGGAATCAACCCCCGTTTCCGTAACCAGCCAGAGGTTAACCTTTGACATGAGCAGTGAAAGTGCAGGATTGGGGGAAACAGCTAAAGTAACTGCATCTTATGTGATGAAAAATGAGTCCGGTGAAGAAGTACAGCAGGTAATGCTCTTTCCATTTATCACTTCTTATTACAAGGGGTTTTTAAACAGCGTAAGAATTACTGCAGGGGGGCAATCGGTGGATTATAAAACTTTCCGACTGCAGGATATTCCCCAGGACTTCTTGTATTCTAGTGAAAAGCAGCCTGCAACTATAACGGTAAACCAAATGATTGAAAGGTTGAACCGCACTGAATATATCCCGAAAAACTATACACTGGATCAGGTTGTAACAGTTCATACACTGCATCTGCCCAGGGGGAAAGAATCGTACCAGTCAGAGGTATCCATCAGGATAAACCCAGAAAATCAAATCCTCTGTTATTATAATTTCAACGGTTTCACTTACTATAAAGAGGGTACCGGCATACTGAGTGCCCGGGCTGTTCCTGAAAGTAACGACACTACTATAGATAATGCTTATATTGTTGTATTGGGAGAAAACTCTGATAATGCAGCAGAAATCAAAAGCACTACGGGACACATCATTACTTATGAAGAGCAGATGCTGGGAGATTTTTTGCAAAACAACATTATTAAAGATAGTTTACGGGAATATCCCATCGATGATGCAGAACAGTTTGGGGTTTATCTAATAGAGCAGCTGGATATTATGCTGGAGAGAGACCTGCCTTTTTTGGCCCTTGATGATAACCTGGTTGTACCGTATATACACAATACGTTCGCCGGGGCATTCTTATATACCGTGCATTTTAGGGCCTACAGCAGTATGGAGGTTACCGTTGTATACGAAATGCAGCCTACCGTTGATCGAAGTCAGACTATAGACTATACCGATATCTTTCAGTATATGCTGCATCCGGCAGAAGGGTGGAAAGATTTTCAGAACTTGACCATTGAAGTCATACCTGGCGAAAAAAAGCCTTATCTTGTTGAAAGCTCACTTCCTTTAGTCAGAGACGATAGTACCGGTACTTATAAGGGACAGTTTGAAACCCTTCCAGATGGAGACTTTACCTTTACCATGTATAAATCCCGTAACATCGAGTCACCTCTGATTGTCTCTTTAAGTAACGCACTGTATATGCTTCCCTTCTTTTTGGCAGCATTGTTTTATATCCTATTATTTGTTGGAGGAATTGCTGTTATCGTGTTCTTGATTATAAGAAGGGTGAAACAACCTT
>SKNC01000029.1 GCA_007120745.1 Bacillota bacterium | reverse complement strand
GGAAAAACAGGGACTACTGGCGACGTCTCCATTAACCCGAAGGTTTGTCCATGAATTGCAGTTAACCCGATAGCAAATTCTCCTGCTGCCACTTTTTGCTGAGGCTCTCCACCACTTTGAGCATAAAAATCTACGTTTTGATCCAGGGTTTCCCAGTATTCCCAGGCTGCTTCTTCACCCATGACTTGAATTAATCCGCTAAGAATTGCATATTGTCCACCGGAAATGCTGGGATCCGCCATAATGATTTCACCATCATATTGAGGATCCAGGAGATCTTCCCAGGTTTGAGGCATATCTAACCCTAACTCTTCAATCAGGTCTTCATTAACGATAAAACCGAAAGGTACTAAGGATAATGCACCAAAATATCCTTCAGGATCAACAAACTTAGGGTTGATGTTTGCAAGCTCTTCCGATTCATACTTGTATAAGTATCCCAAATCTCTGGCATTGAAGTAGCTGTCTACCCCGCCACCGAACCATACATCCGCAGTGGTTTTACCATCTTCAGCTTGTAGTTTCGAAAGCTTTGCGCCCGTCGATAAGCTTACCCATTCGATTTCAATCCCGGTTTCTTCCGTAAAACGATCAAAGGAACCGTCAGCTCCGCCGTAGGCAACGGAGAGTTCCAGGACTGTTCCTGCAAATGGTTTTTCATCTACTTCAGCACCATTATCGCCGTTAAGCTCTTCCGGTTCTTCGGTTTGACCACAGCCAAACACTGAAAAAGCCATTACTAATACTAATAGTAAAACAAGTATCTTCTTCATACTTTTTATACCCCCTCTGACATTATACAACATCGTGTAAACGATGGTATGGAAACTCTAGATAAGTTCCACGATCAAAATAGACGGGTTGTGTACCGCCGGATTTAATTGCATCTACTAACTCTTCCATAGCTTGAATCTTCCTTGGGAATTTTGTTGCATACTTCCCCACACGTTCTAGTCGATGGGCATCACTCCCTCCGAATACTGGAATATTTTGCAATAAAGCGGCATCATAGGCCTTTAAGTTTAAATCAACAGGCGTGCTGCCGTTTAATCCTTCAATACCATCAAGGTTTTTTGTAGTTTTTATTGTATCCTCCATACCTCGATTATTCCTGCGATAGGGATGAGCACTGATCACAACGCCACCCTGGTTATGTACATACTGGATTAACTCGTGGACATACATTTTTCTCCCAGGCAACCGGTCAACACCGAAGGCTAAAGCATCCCCTTCATAAGTTAAGATTTCCGCTCCTACAAAAATAGGGAAATCCATGGCCAATGAAATCTCTTTCGCATACTCTTTGAGGTGATTGCTTTCATGATCAGTAATACAAATGCCATCCAGTCCAATTTCCTTGCTTCTAAGAACAATATCCGTTAACTTCATAAAGCTATCAAAGGAATACGTCTGCTCATGAATATGCATATCAATAATCATGAAAAACACCCTCATTTCTTTTTTGCTTAATATTATATTGGCTTTGTCAATGCTGAACGCTGAATATATCTACGTTATTAATGTTAACACAGTTATCGTTATATTTAAAATAACGTTTTGTTTTGATTTCCCTGCTGTCTATAATGAAAGATTATAACAAGTAGAATCATAAGAGAGGAAAATATCGTAAGAGAAATTGTTAGAAAGATATCAAAAAAGAGAGTAAATAAAAAAACTGCCAGGACATTATTTTGTCTACTTTTTCCGGCAGTCTTAACGCATATACAAATGTAGAAGCCTTTCACTCTTTGCAGGAGCAAACAATAAACAATCTTTTGTATGAAGGGATTCTCTGAGTTTCGCTCTAATAGATTTCTTATTCCGCCTGGCAGTGGTGTTTGTCAATTGAATCAAATAGCTTAACCAGGCCGGACTTGACTTTGGCACAGACAATGCCGCCGGTAAGAGGGATGGCGGGCTTGAATTTAGCCTGGTAGCACATCAGGGTAGAATCATCTTCTTCCGTGAGGTTTATCCTGGCATAATAATCCTTAATTAGTGGATGGTCAATAATGCGGTAAGCATAGCTTTGAGGCAGGTTTGACTCAACTAAAATTTGCTTAATCGTTTCTTTCCCGATGGTCATAAGCCTGGTCGCGCCTACCCCACTGGCTTCCGGATCTCCTTCTTCTAATAATTCCACCTTAATATCAGGGGTAGGGGCCATGGGATAGTCAACCAATATTGAACACAGTTTATCAGCAGACAGGTTTATTCTTCTTTCGTAAGTTACAGAACCCATTTGAAACCCTCCAGTTTCAATTAATTTCAACTTGTAAATACAGCTTTAACGCAACTACAAATTCGAAATATCTCATTTCATTAAGCCACGGACAGCCTCACAGATTCGATCAACATTTGGCAGCGCTGCTCGCTCACGCACAGGATCGAAGGGAATCGTTCCCTCGACGGCGACACGTGCATAACGTGCCGGCAAACCTGATTCAAGAACTGCGGCAGCCAGTTCCCCTGTCAATCCGAAATCACGGTAGTCATCGTCCACAACCAGCAAACAGCCCGTTCGTTTCACATCCTTTACAACCGTGTCACGATCCAGAGGGGCAATACTGCGCAGGTCAATAATGCTGGCAGAGATACCTTCGCCTGAAAGCACATCTGCTGCTTCCCAGGCACGATGAATAGCAACTCCTGCACCGGCTATTGTAACATCAGAACCTTCCCGGCGAACGACTGCCTGGCCCAGCGGAATCGGTTCCCATCGTTCAGGGACCATTCCTTTCTGGCCCTGGATTGGGATATCATAAGTCACCGTTGTCCGTCCGCCCGAACCCAGAATTTCAAGCAGGTCATCGGTTAAAAGTTTAGGCTCAAGAAAGAAAACGGGGCTGTCATCAGCAATTGCTGATAGTAAAAGCCCTCCTGCATCGGCAGGCGTCGAGGGAACAACGACTTTTAGACCCGGAATGTGAGCAATCCATCCCCACAGGGATTGCCCATGCTGCCCGCCATCGCCGTATCCTCCACCACACCCGGCCCGAATAACCATTGGCACCTTCCACCGGCCTCCCGAAAAAGCCTGGACTTTTGCCGCATGGTTGACAATAGCGTCAGCGGCTACGGCAAGAAAATCGATTATAATTAACTCTACAAACGGCCGCAATCCAGCCATCGCTGCACCTACAGCAGCACCAAGAAAAGCCGATTCACTGATGGGCGCAGGGCGAACACGTTTTTCCCCGAAACGAGTATAGAGGTTCATACGCAGGGCATGAACATCTTCCCCAAAAATAACCACCCGTTGATCCTCCATCATTGCCTGAGTTAAGGCATCTTCGATTGCCTGAGAAAAACTCATTTCCTTCATCGTGCCGCCTCCTTTCTGCCTGCTGGCACCGAGAGCAAAGCGTTCTCCACTGCATTCTTAACGTTACGCTCCACCTCGTTTTCCAAACCGGCCAGCTCAACCGAGGTGATTTGCAGCTTTTTTCGCATTCGCAGTACTGGATCATGGGTATTCCCCAGCTGTGTGCGCGCTGCGCGGCCGATCATCGCCATGATCTTGCTTAGGCTTGCCATGCGCTGTTGGATGGAAGCACCCCCGGAACTTATAGCTGACGAAACCAGTGGGCCGGTTCGCGGCATCATTTCGGAGAAAGGTTTATGAACCATGCGAATAAGGGGATCGCCGAGAAAGTGGCCCTGTGGTCGAAGACAGGTCGCCCGTAGAAAGGAGGGACCCCGTCCGCTGCGAACACGGTCAAGCATCCCGGCCGCTTCATTCCATACGGCTTCTGCATCCACACCATTAATGCTCTTCGCCGGCACCCCGAGGCCCCGGGCTCGCTCTTCCAGGCTACCACCGGTTACCGAAGCAGAAGAGGTAGTAATTGCTGTCCCGTTATCCCGGCAGACAAATAAAACCGGTAAATCCCAGGCGGCAGCAAGGTTCATGGATTCCATTAACATGCCCTGATTCATTGCACCCTCTCCGAAAAAAGCCACTGCTACCTTTTCAGGTCGCAGATGCTGTGCCGCAAGAGCAAATCCACAGGCGGCAGGGCCTGAGGAACCTACGATTCCGGAGGATGCGGCCAGGTGGTCTTTGGAAAACATGTGCATGTGTCCGCCCATGCCGCCACAGAGACCGTCCTCAACGCCCATACATTCCTTAATGATTGCCGCTGCCTCCACACCCATCAAGAGCATACCCGCAGTGCCGCGGTGGTCCAAGGCAACGGCATCACCGTCACCAAGATGGTCAAGCACGCCGGCATTGATTGCTTCTTCACCAATCCCAAGATGCATCTCTCCCGATATAAGCCCTTCATGCCAGAGACCGGCGATGGCTTCCTCGATACGCCTGCATGTCAGCATCTTGCGGTATAGGGAAACACTGTCGAACATCTTTTCTCCCTCCTTTTTTAGAAATAAAACAACAAGATCAATACAAGTATTTCAGGCATCACCCTTACAAGCCGTTTGCAGCTAATTTTAAAATCTGCACTTTTTCCTGTGTTCTTATTTTTAAGTATACTCCATCCCGGCTTTCATTACTGTGAAGTCAATCACAAAAATCATGTGAGCTTGAACACATAATGTTTTAACCCGTCTCTTCGTTTCTTCGGTCGACAGGTCTATCAATGGGCCGCCAGCTCATTAACCCCTTGAGAAAAACTTTTTAAAAACGAGAAAAACGGCAGTGAGAAGCAGTAAAAAAATGACTGCCCGGCAAATATGCCGACAGCCAACCTTATAATAATACTTTATTACAACAATGTGACCAAAGCCAAAACAATTATATGCCATACCTGGTCCTGAACAATCTTGAGCCAGGTATTGTCCGGGGACCGGGAAATATATTTTGCCCATAAATTTACTAATTTCCTCCGGTCAATGATTGCATGGCCTAAAAATACTACAGCAATTCCAGGGGGGGAAAGCCCTCCTGCCGGAAGAACAAAAAAAACTATAGCGCTTGTATAAACAAAACAGTGGGCCAACAACGCGGCCCATTCCTCTACTTTTCTTTCAGCCATCCAGGATGTCTGAAGCAGGAAATCTCCGGCCAGGTGACCTACCAGCATCCAGGTAAACAGGTTCACTGCTTATTTCACCCTTTCCCCAAATTGAATCCTTCATTAATTAAAGATTTATAAGTAATTATAACTGCTTATAGAATACGGTTCTGTGACGGGGCTCACAAAATTCCGCCGTTTTTGAGAGATTAGCAAATCAGAAAATTTATATCACCTGTCGCTTCAGCTCTGTCATTTTGAGGACCTTGATCCGACCCCGGGTCATGTGTATTAATTTTTTTTCCTTCAGCTCATTTAGAACCTTGGTCACTGTCTCCCTGGATACCGCCGTAAATTTACCCAGTTCCTCGTGGGTTAGATGAAAAAGGATTTGTGTTTCTCCTCCTTCTTCACAGCCATGTTCTTCAGCGAAACAAATTAATCCGCAGATTACACGGCTGCGGGCATTTAGAAAGGTAAGCTCTTCAATCTGTTTGTTGGCCCGCCGCAGGCGTTGGGAAAGCAGTTCAATAATGCGCACACAAAGGCCGGGTGTGCACATTAAAAGGGACTGAAAACTATCCCGGGGAATGATAACAAACGTAGTTGTCTCCAGAGCTTCTATCGTAGCGGAGCGCAGGCCGCTGCCGTAAAGGGTAACTTCTCCCAGGATTTCACCCTCCCCCATAACAGCCAGGGTTTTCTCCCGCCCATCGGGATATAGTATAAGCGCTTTTACCCGTCCGGAATAGATGACATAAAGACCGTTGGCTTCCTGTCCTCCCACAAAAACCGTGGCCCCCTTAGGATAAACACGTTCCTGAGCCATCTTTTTAATCTGCTCCAGCTCTCCTTCTTCCAGGTCACTGAAAAGCTTTATTTTTTTCAGGTCCATGGCAATACCTCCCGGATATAGTCAATGAGACAACCTCGCGGGTTAGCCCCAAGGCTTCCCGCCGGTATCTAATCATATCGTTACAAGGTTACAGTTTGACAGCTTTCTTGGAGTGGGTCTGGTTGGGGTTATATATGTACGTTTTCATTTTTCCTTTTCCCTTCACATCAATAATGCCTCTTTCACGGAATGGATAAATATCTTTAATAATTTCAAAAGTTTCTTCGGTAATCTGTATGCAGTCAGGAAGGCCATATGTTTCCATTCTTGAAGCTGTGTTAACCGTGTCTCCCCACAAATCGAACAAGAATTTCTTTTTACCGATAACTCCTGCAACCACAGGGCCGGTATGGATCCCAATTCGTAGTTTTATATCCCTGTCCTTGAAAAGTTTGACTTCCCTCATTATATCCATTGCAAAATCCATGATATCTCGGGTAGGATTTCTTTCCCCAGGAGGAATCCCTGCCACCACCATATATGCATCTCCGATAGTTTTAATTTTTTCAAGCTGGTATTTATCCACAAGACTATCAAAAATAGAAAAGGTTTCATTTAAGAAATTTACAACTTCTTCCGCTGAGAGCTGCTGTGATAAAGGAGTAAAGTTTACAATATCCGCAAACAGTACAGAGACATTCACATGATAATCGGCAATAGGTTCTTCCTGGTTTTTAAGCCTCTCTGCAATATTTTCTGGTAGTGTATTCAACAGTAGTTTCTCTGATTTCTCCTGTTCTTGGACCAATAATTTTTGCTGTTCTTCAATTTTTAGATTCTGAAGATAGTTTCTCCGCCATAAACTTTCCAGCAAGTAGCCCCCCACTGTACTGGATAATAGTACCACCCAAAGACCAATAGATGACAAAATCTTTTCGTTGAGGGGGATAAGACCGCTGGTTACAATTTGTATTTGATAAATAACAACATAAGAGGTTGTGATAAGAAGGGCAAGCTTAAAACGCAACCGTAAAATAAAAAATGATAATTATCGACAACCACCCGATTGTGGAGGAAATAATTCCCATCCTGTTAAATACTCGATTTTGATAATCAGAGTACTGAGTAAAAGTAGATTCTTTGGACTTGTCATCAAATTCCAGGGGAAACCGGTTCATTTCTTTCCTCCACAGGGACAAGGGGACAGGTCCCTTGTCCCACATATTCATGCTATTTATTTCTCCTATTCTTGAGTGACATCCTCACGGGGTCAATAGACCCCAAGGATTCCCACCGGTATTACTAAATATTGTTAGTTCTATTTTAACATGCTGATTTCCTGTAACAATTAGTCATAATCTTAATTTCCCGAAGTGTCAATTACGTATATTTGTGATCTCTCCAAACTTTGCTGCTGCTTTTTAGAAAAAGAGGTTATATTAATTTACAAAGCCAGTTACAGCAATTTCTTATTTTTGCTTGACTCTAACGCTGCGTTATAGTTTATAATATAGCCGAGAGGTGACCATCATGCCTTACCGGGTTAAAGAAGCAGCAGACATGGTGGGAATAAGCGTGCGCACTCTCCACCATTATGACCAGATTGGACTCCTCACGCCGGGGTCTGTCAGTCCCGCTGGATACAGGTTGTATTCAGACCGGGACCTGGATAAACTGCAGCAAATTTTGTTTTTTAAGGAGCTGGGCTTCAGCCTGCAGGAAACCGGAAAAATTATTAACAGTCCCGGCTTTGATAGAATGGAGGCTTTATTAACTCACAAAAAACTGTTGGTGGAAAAAAAGAACGACTGGAGGCACTAATAAGTTCTGTGGAAAAAACCAGAAGTCAAGGGCACGTTTTGTTTGACTTGCTCCATGTCTTGACAAAAAAGCCACCCGAATTTCCAGGCATCACATAATAATTACCCTAACTGCTCAGGGGTCAATTGGCCAGGAAAACATAAAATAAAATAATAACAGTGTAATTATTAATACAGACCGCATGGGTATCCATATTAGACAGATCCTGTATATCAACGTAACCGTCCCCGTAAACATCGCCAGGTG
>SKNC01000042.1 GCA_007120745.1 Bacillota bacterium | reverse complement strand
TGATACTTTGCTGCCTTCCTGTTTCTTTCTTCTATGAAAAGCAGAGAGCTTTTCCCTGAAACCGCATTTGCACACAAAAATCTGTCCTTCCCCCTGTCCCCTCATTTCTAATTTTTTGTGACACTCCGGGCACCTTGCATTGGTGATCTTAGCTGTGCCTTTCCGGTAACCGCACTCCCTGTCTTGACAGACCAGCATTTTCCCTTTCTTTCCCTTTACCTCCAGCAGATGTTTATTGCATTGAGGGCACCTGTTCCCCGTAAGGTTGTCATGTTTAAAGGTTTCTCTGCTGTTTTTTACTTCTTCCACCACGGCCCTGGCGTACTGTTTCATCTCATTAACAAACTGGTTTTTATTTAAAGAGCCCCTGGCAATGGCACTGAGTTTCTGTTCCCACTGTGCAGTCAGGGCCGGGGATTTCAGGTCCCGGGGCACCAGTTCCAGCAGCTGCTTTCCCTTGGAGGTGATATATATATTTTTTCCCTGTTTTTCTATCAAGAAACTGTTGAAGAGCTTTTCGATGATATCCGCCCGGGTGGCTGCGGTCCCCAGGCCTCCCGCTTCGCCTATGGTTTTTATTAACTGCTTTTTCTCTCCGGCCATGTATTTTGCCGGATTTTCCATGGCAGACAGCAGCGCGGCCTCATTAAAGGGGGCGGGCGGCCTGGTCTCTCCCGCTGTCTGCACAATTTCAGATATTTTTAAGATATCTTTTTTGTTTACCTGAGGAATGACCTGCTCCACCAGTTCCTCTTCAGACTCCTCTTCTTCCTCATAATTATTTTCATAGACTTCTTTCCAGCCCTGGGCAATTATAGTTTTTCCCCGGGCGGTAAAGAACTCTTCTCCAATCTTAGCCGTAATAGTAGTCTGCTCATACTCGAAGGGAGGATATAAAACGGCTAAAAAACGTTTTGCCACCAGGTCGTATATCTTTCTTTCTCCATCACTCAAATCGCTAAATACAACGGTTTGTTCCGTAGGAATAATAGCATGGTGGTCAGATACCTTACTGTTATCCACGAAAGATTTGTTGGGTTTTATGGGCTTATTTAAAACCTTTGCCGCCAGTGAAGCATAAGGTCCGTACCCAAAGGCCTTGATGCGGTCCCTCAGGGTATCCACCAGATCTGTGGTAATATACCTGGAATCCGTTCTGGGATAGGTTAAAACCTTGTGATTTTCATACAACCTCTGCATAAGGGAGGAGGTTTCTTTGGCGGAAAAATCATACTTTTTGTTGGCGTCTCTTTGAAGCTCCGTTAAGTCATATAACGAAGGAGCATTTTTTTTCTTATATGTTTTATTAACCTCTACCACTTCAGCACTTTTTTGGTCTTTTACTTTCATCAATAATTTGTCAATTTTGTCCTTATCAAAAATCCTGGGGTTTTTGGTTTTACGGTCCTGCCATACCAGCTGCAGCCCATTGGCGGAAGCCTTAATTCCATAAAATTTCTTGGGCTGAAAGTTTTTAATTTCCTCTTCTCTGTCAGCAATAATGGCTAAAGTAGGAGTCTGGACTCTCCCACAGGAAAGCTGCGCATTAAATTTGCAGGTCAGGGCCCGGGTGGCATTTATCCCCACCAGCCAGTCAGCCTCGGCCCGGGCAGCGGCGGAAGCATACAGGTTATCATACTCCCGGCCATTTTTTAAGTTATTAAAGCCCTCTTTGATGGCTTTATCGGTTACGGAGGAAATCCAAAGCCGCTTGATGGGCTTTTCTACATTGGCCTTTTCTATAATCCACCGGGCAACCAGTTCCCCCTCTCTCCCCGCATCGGTAGCAATGACAATCTGCCGGACATCTTTCTGGTTCATCAGCTTTTTCACGGTATTAAACTGCTTACCGCTCTGCTTAATTACCACAAGTTTTAGTTTTCCCGGCAGCATGGGCAGGGTCTCCAGGTTCCACTGCTTAAATTTTTCACCATAAGCCTCGGGGTCAGCCAGGGTAACCAAATGCCCCAGCCCCCAGGTAACAATATAATTGCTGCCTTCATAATACCCGTTTCTTTTTTCTTTACAATTTAATACCCTGGCCAGGTCCCTTCCCACAGAAGGTTTTTCCGCCAGGACCAATACCTTGCTCATGTAAACAGTCCTTTCAATAATACGTCTAAAAAACAATGATATCTTTTATCTATTTTAGCATATTTTAGATAAATTTATTTTATCAAAAAAAGAACGGGTATAAAAAACCCGTTTTATAACCGTGCATTTATTTTTATTGCTTATTTTTATTCCTCTTCTTCCTCTTCTTCTATGTCCTCTTCATTTTCTTCCTCTTCACACTCTTCACAATCATCATGCTCATCGGAACCTTCCTCGGCATCTTCCAATGCCTCATCGTTTACATCGTCAGCATCATCTGCCGGGTCTTCCCCCTGGCCGCCGCATCCCGCAAAAAGGCACCCAAAGGAAAACAGCAGGATAAGAGCTATAATAAGGTATTTCTTTTTGAGCATCTTAATTTTCAACCCCCTGTTGTTTTTTGCACGGTCCACTCCAATATTTATGCAAAAGCTTGTATAAATATAACAAGTTTTGTATCCATGGTCAGTGGTACTTCCTACAGCCCTGGGGACTCAACCGGCTAAAACCGTTTAAATACATCAAAATTATCTATACAGCCATTGAAACGAAATATTCATCAACCCATTGGCCAGAACAGGCTTTTAATCCCAATTAATAGGATTATTAAGAGGAAATAAGCAGTAAAATATCGAAGTAAAAAACAACAACCGGTTAAAAAGGTTTCACAGGAAGGAGCTGAATAGGCCACTAAGATTCCTGCCTTTTACTATTTTTACGTAGGAAGATCATGATAAGGAGGGAATAATACCTTTGCTGAACAATTCTGCTGTGCGCAGGGGACGACCCATAATTTTTGGCGAAGTTCTTTTCGACCAGTTTTCGGAGTCCCGTGCTGTCCTGGGGGGTGCCCCCTTTAATGTGGCCTGGCATCTTCAAGGATTTGGGCTGGAACCGCTTTTTATCAGCCGGATCGGCCAGGACAGTTTGGGGAAAAAAGTGTTAGAAAAAATGCATTCCTGGGGAATGGATATCGGGGGCATCCAGCTGGATTCCACTTACCCTACGGGTACTGTTAGAGTTGAGATAGAATCAGATGAGCCCCGTTATACCATAATGCCGGAGCAGGCTTACGATTATATAGATGCTTCCCTGGCAATGCAGGCAGCGAAACCAATACAGCCATTTCTTCTCTATGCCGGTACTTTGGCCCTGCGCTGCAGTACTTCCCACCAGGCCTGGCAGCAGCTGGCCGAAGAAACCGGGGTTCCCATCTTCACAGATATCAATTTGCGGGATCCCTGGTGGAAACCGGAAACCGTTGAGAAACTATTAAAAGAAGCCCGGTGGGCCAAAATGAATCAGCAGGAACTGGCCGTGGTGACTCAAAAAGATAACCTGTTAGAAAAAAACATAACAGAGGCTGCCTCCAAGCTCTGCCGTGATGTAAACTGTTCCCTGGTGATAGTTACCCAAGATTCCAGGGGCGCACTCCTGACCTCCGGTGATGAAACCTGGCAGGGAGAGCCGGTTCCCGTGGAAAATATTATAGACACTGTAGGTGCAGGGGACGCTTTCAGTGCGGTAAACATTGCCGGTATCATCTTAAACTGGGATCCCCCGGTCATACTGGAACGATCCCTGGAATTTGCCTCCCAAATAGTAAAAATTCGCGGAGCTACAACGGATAATCGTTCTCTTTACGACCAGTTCATCAGGAGGTGGAAAATGTGAGTCAAGATAAGGAAGGCCTTTACATCGTATTAATCAGCGTCCATGGCTTAATTCGAGGAAGCAGCCTGGAACTGGGGCGGGACGCTGACACCGGAGGCCAGACCACTTATGTAGTGGAACTGGCCAAAGCGTTGGCACAAAATCCACAGGTGGAACGGGTGGACCTTCTTACCCGCAGGGTAATTGACCCCAAGGTGGACGAGTCCTATGCACAAAAGTTTGAAGAAATCATTCCCGGAGCCAATATTGTTCGAATATCCTGCGGGCCCCGGCGATATCTCCGTAAAGAAGTTCTCTGGCCGTATATGGACAGCTTTGCAGATGGGGTGCTCCGTCACCTGCGTTTGGTTCGGAGAGTTCCCCACTGGATTCACAGCCATTATGCCGATGCCGGCTACGTGGGAGTTCGGGTAGCAAACCTGCTGGGAATACCCCTTATCCATACCGGGCACTCCCTGGGGAGAATTAAAAGGGAGCGGCTGAAGGCCAAAGGAGTGAAAGAAAAAAATATTGAATCCAGGTATAACATGACCCAGCGGATAGAAGCGGAGGAAATGACCCTGGAAAACGCCTCCCTGGTGGTCACCAGCACCCAACAGGAAGTGGAAGAACAGTACAGTCTTTACGATAACTATCAACCTCAATTTATGAAGGTTCTTCCCCCGGGGACAGATCTAAAACGTTTTTGCCCTCCCCAAGAAAATGAACATGATCCCCCTTACAAAAAAGAACTGGCCCGTTTCCTGGTGGACCCTGACAAGCCCATGATCCTGGCCTTGTCCAGGCCTGATGAACGAAAAAATATATCCACGCTGGTTGAAGCCTATGGAAAAAACCCCAGGCTGCGGGATATGGCCAACCTGGTTATTGTGGCAGGAAACCGGGATAAGATTCAGGATATGGAAAAAGGCCCCCGCAGTGTTATGACATCACTTTTGCTGCAGGTGGATCAGTATGATCTTTATGGTTCGATTGCCTACCCCAAGCAGCATCAAGTCACAGATGTACCGGACCTGTACCGCGTGGCTGCTAAAACCGGGGGAGTTTTTGTGAATCCTGCAGTTACCGAACCTTTTGGGTTGACCTTGATTGAAGCTGCAGCCAGCGGCCTTCCCATGGTGGCGACTGAAAACGGAGGTCCCCAGGAAATTATCCGTAACTGCAAAAACGGGCTTCTGGTAGACCCACTGGACAGCAAAAAAATGGGAGATGCTCTGCTGGACGCGTTATCTGACCGAAAGCGCTGGCAGAAGTGGGTACAGCAGGGACTGAAGGGTTCCCATCAGCACTACTCCTGGCCGGGACATGTAGAAAAGTATCTGGCAGAATGCCATAAAATATTGAATAAAAAATATTGGAAAGAATCCATGATAACCAAGGGAGTAAGCAAGCTTCCTACGGTAGACCGCATTCTTCTCTGTGATATCGATAACACCTTAACGGGAGATCCAAAAGCACTGGAGGCTCTTTTGGAAATGCTCAAGCAGACGAAAGCCCGGGTAGGATTTGGAGTGGCTACCGGGAGGCGCCTGGAAAGCACCCTGGAAATTCTGAAAGAATGGAATATTTCCATTCCGGATATTTTGATTACCTCTGTAGGAAGTGAAATCCATTACGGAAGGCCTCCTGTAGAAGATATTTCCTGGCGGCAGCATATTAACTTCCGCTGGAAACCAGAGAAGCTGAGGGAAGCCGTAAGTCAACTGCCCGGTATACGGCTCCAGCCCCAAAAGGAGCAGCAGGAACATAAAATTAGTTATTACGTGGATCCCAAAAAGTGGCCGGGAATCAGGGAAGTCAGGCGGGCTCTACGCAAAAAAAACCTGCAGGCTCAGGTTATTTACTCCCATGAAGAATTTTTAGACCTGCTTCCTGTGCGGGCTTCAAAGGGTTTGGCCCTTCGCTTTCTCAGCATCAAGTGGGGGATTCCTCTGCAGCGGTTTCTGGTGGCAGGGGACTCCGGAAATGACAGGGAGATGCTGACAGGAGATACCCTGGCGGTGGTAGTAGGAAACTACAGCCCTGAACTGTCTCCCCTTAAAGAAAGGCCCTGCATCTATTTCGCCGAAGAAAAGCACGCCGGGGGAATTATTGAAGGCATCCGCTTCTATGACTTTTTCGGTGACATTCGCATCCCTAACTTAGAAAATGGAGGTGAGTCCAAATCCAATCCATAGAAACATTAATTCAAGAAAACAGGGACTCCTTATATCTTTTGCTCCGACACTATTTGAGCCTGGAACGCCCTTTTCTTTTAAGTTCAAGTATCTGGGACGAGTACCAGAACTTTATAAAAATAGAAAGCGCTGAAACGGCAGCAGCCCTGAAACCTTTGGAAAATATTCTAAAGCGTGTGCAGGAAGCAGTGATCAATCCTCCCTGGATTTATTTAGCCGTTCGCCCCGAAATTGCCCGCTGGAACTATGTTCGCCTGCACTTAGACAAACTCTATTATAAAGAAGTTACCGTTTCCCAGTTTCTTGCCTTCAAGGAGGAACTGGTCCGGGGAGAGAGACAGCAGAACAAATGGACCCTGGAGGTGGACCTGACTCCATTTAACCGGAGTTTTCCCAAATTAATTGAAACCCGCTCCATAGGCAATGGAGTGGAATACCTCAACCGGCGCCTTTCCAGCCAGATTTTTCAGGATCTGGAGAAGGGAAGCAAAAGCCTGCTGGATTTTCTCCGGATGCACCAGGCCAGGGGAGTCCAGTTGATGCTGAACGAGCGCGTGAACAATATTTCCTCCCTGCGGGATGCTCTTCGGCAGGCGGACAAGTACCTGGAAAAGAAGCCCCCGGAGACCAGTTGGTCAGAAGTGAGCCGGGTCATGCACTACCTGGGTTTTGAACCGGGTTGGGGAGATAAGGCCGGCCGAATCAGGGATACCATTAACCTGCTGTCCGATATCCTGGAGGCACCGGAACCGGGAAATCTCAGCCGGTTTTTAGGACGTATTCCCATGATTTTCAGTCTGGTTATTTTATCCCCCCACGGGTTTTTCGGTCAGGCCAATGTCCTGGGTATGCCGGATACCGGTGGACAGGTAGTATATATTTTGGACCAGGTTCATGCCTTGGAGAAAGAAATGCGCCAGCGCCTGGAACAGCAGGGTTTAGATATTGAACCCAAAATTATGGTGGTAACCCGCCTGATCCCAGAGTCTCAAGGCACAACTGCAAACCAGCGGATGGAACATATTGAGGGAACTCAAAGTGCAAAAATTTTGCGGGTACCGTTCCGGAACAAGCAGGGAGAGGTTATTCCCCACTGGATCTCCCGGTTTAAAATTTGGCCTTACCTGGAGGATTTTGCTGAAGAAGTAGAAAGAGAGATACTGGCGGAATTGGGTAACCGTCCTGACCTGATTATCGGCAATTACTCCGACGGCAACCTGGTGGCCACGCTGCTTTCCAACAGTTTAGAAGTCACCCAGTGCAACATTGCCCACGCCCTGGAAAAGTCAAAATACCTGTATTCCGACCTGTACTGGAAAGAAAATGATTCGGAATATCATTTTTCCTGCCAGTTTACCGCGGACCTGATTGCCATGAATTCAGCAGATTTCATTATAACCAGCACATACCAGGAGATTGCGGGAAACAAAAGCAGTGTGGGACAATATGAAAGTTATAATGCCTTTACCATGCCGGACCTGTACCGGGTGGTCCATGGAATCGAAGTTTTCGACCCCAAGTTCAACATCGTTTCTCCCGGAGCCGATGCAGACATATATTTCCCATATACACGAACAAAAGACCGCCTTCAGTCTCTTCACGGAGAAATTGAAGACCTGGTCTTCGGAGAAGAAAGGGATAATGCCCGGGGACACCTGGAGGAAAAAGATAAGCCGATTGTCTTTACCATGGCGCGGCTGGACAAGGTGAAAAACATTGCCGGCCTGGTGGACTGGTATGGCAGCAGCGAAGAGCTGCGAAAAAACGTTAACCTGCTGGTGATTGCAGGCCACGTGGATGAAAGCTTTTCCACGGACTCGGAGGAGCAGGAACAAATTGCCTATATGCATGAACTTATGAATCAGCACGATTTAGACAATCAGATTCGCTGGATCGGTGCATACCTGGATAAGAAACTATCCGGAGAACTCTACCGCTTTGTAGCTGACTACCGGGGTGCATTTATCCAACCTGCTCTCTTCGAGGCCTTCGGTATTACGGTCATTGAAGCCATGGTTTC
>SKNC01000095.1 GCA_007120745.1 Bacillota bacterium | reverse complement strand
TACTCCCCAGGAGATTTCCGCCATGATTCTGCAGAAACTGAAGAAGGATGCGGAAAGCTACCTGGGAGAAAAAGTAGAGCAGGCAGTTATCACGGTTCCTGCCTATTTTTCCGACAGTCAGAGGCAGGCCACCAAGGATGCCGGTAAAATTGCCGGTCTGGAAGTATTGAGGATTATTAATGAGCCCACCGCAGCAGCCCTGGCTTACGGGTTGGATAAGGGAGAAGACCAGACCATCCTGGTTTTTGACCTGGGGGGTGGAACCTTTGATGTTTCTATCCTGGATTTAGGAGAAGGTGTGATTGAAGTGAAGGCCACCAGCGGAAATAACAAGCTGGGAGGCGATGATTTTGATGATAAGCTGATTGACTACCTGGCGGATCAGTTTAAAAAAGACCATGGTGTAGACCTGCGTCAGGATAAAATGGCCATGCAGAGGTTAAAGGAAGCAGCGGAAAAAGCCAAGGTGGAGCTTTCCAGCGTTACCTCTACCAGTGTCAACCTTCCCTTTATCACAGCTACGCAGGAAGGGCCCAAACACATGGATTATACCATAACCAGGGCCAAGTTCGAGGAATTGACCCGGGACCTTATAGAAAAGACCATGGGCCCTACCAAACAGGCTCTATCGGATTCCGGTCTGAAAACGGAACAGATTGACAAAGTGATTCTGGTAGGGGGATCTACCCGGATACCCGCAGTTCAGCAGGCTATTAAGGATGTTTTAGGGAAAGAACCCCATAAAGGGGTAAACCCTGATGAAGTGGTGGCCTTAGGGGCAGCCATCCAGGCAGGAGTTCTGGGTGGTGAAGTAAAAGATGTTCTTCTGCTGGACGTTACTCCTTTATCCCTGGGAATTGAAACCCTGGGTGGAGTTTTTACTAAAATCATAGAACGGAATACCACCATTCCCACGGAAGCTAAACAGGTTTTCTCTACTGCTGCGGATAACCAGACCAGCGTGGAAATCCATGTTCTTCAGGGAGAAAGACAGATGGCTGCGGACAATAAAACTCTGGGAAGATTTGTGCTGGACGGTATCCCTCCGGCGCCCCGGGGAGTTCCCCAGATTGAAGTAACCTTTGACATTGACTCCAACGGAATCGTAAACGTGTCCGCCAAGGACCTGGGGACCGGCAAAGAACAAAGCATTACCATTAAAGCTACTACCGGGCTTTCTGACGATGAAATTGAAGAAATGGTCCAGGATTCTCAAAAATTTGCGGAAGAGGACAAAAAGCGCAAGGAACTGGTTGATGCCAGAAACAGTGCGGATTCCGTAGTATACAATACCGAAAAAACTTTGAAAGATCTGGAGGACCAGGTGTCTCCCCAGGAGCGGGAGGAAATTGAAAAGTCCATTGAAAAAGTGAAAGAAGCGGCCAAGGGAGAAGATGCAAAAGCCATCAACGATGCCGTTGAAGAACTGACCAAACACCTGCACAACCTGTCCACCAGGATGTATGAAAAAGTGAAACAAGAACAGCAGGCCGCAGGAGGTGCTGAGCAGGCTTCCGGTGGTGGGGAGGAAACTCCTCCGGAAGATGATGTGGTGGACGCGGACTTTGAAGAAGTAGATTAATATCTAATATCTCTATCTATTATTGAATCAGGTAAAAATTTATAGTATGATTTACAAGGAGTATCTTGTAAAGCGAGGAGTTTATAAATGATGGCCAGCAAGCAGGATTATTATGAAACTTTGGGACTGGGCAAAGATGCTTCAACGGAAGATATAAAGAAGGCGTACCGAAGGTTTGCCCGTAAATATCACCCGGACTTTAATTCGGGAAATGAAGAATCAGCCAAAAAATTTAAAGAAGTAAAGGAAGCCTACGAAGTTTTAATTGACCCGCAGAAGCGAGCTCACTATGACCAGTTCGGGCATGCGGACCCAAACCAGGGATTTGGATTTGATTTTTCCGGCTCCGGTTTTGGTGGGTTTGAAGACATATTTGACAGCTTTTTTGGCGGGGGTTTTCGCCCCCGCCGGTCCGGTGGGCCCCAAAGGGGTTCGGACCTCCGTTATGACCTGGAAATCAGCTTTGAGGATGCGGCATTTGGCAAAACCTTAAACATTAAAGTCCCTAAAATGGAGACTTGTTCCAGCTGTGACGGTAGTGGAGCGGAACCTGGAACTTCTGTGGAAACATGTCCTGAGTGTAACGGTTCTGGGGAAATCAGGTATGCGCAGAATACCGCCTTTGGCAGGTTTATCAATGTGAGGACCTGCAGCCGCTGTCAGGGAGAGGGTAAAATTGTTACCAAACCCTGCAGCGATTGTGAAGGTGGAGGAAGAGTTAGAAAGAACAAAAAAATCGAGATTAAAATTCCTGGGGGAGTGGAACACGGCACCCGGCTGAGGGTTTCGGGAGAAGGGGAATCCGGTCTTAAAGGAGGGCCTCCCGGCGACCTGTATGTGATGATTTCGGTGGCTCCCCACGAAACTTTCCAGCGCCGGGGAGAGCATGTATTTTGTGAAATTCCCATCAGTTTCGTCATGGCTTCCCTGGGGGGAGAGACCACGGTCCCCACCCTGGACGGAAAGGCAAAGCTGAAGATTCCCGAGGGAACAAAGTCCGGCACCTTCTTTAAAATTAAAGGAAAGGGAATCCCCCGGCTGAGGGGTATGGGACGGGGAGACCAGCATGTTAAAGTGGTGGTGGATGTCCCCAAAAAGCTCAGCACGAAACAAAAAGAACTTCTTAAGCAGTTTGCAAAAGAGAGCGGAGAAGACCTTTCCACCATAAACCATAAAGGAATTTTTGATAAAGTAAAAGATGCCTTCGGAGGGAGTAAAGGATGAGCTGGTTTGAAATCAAGGTAGAAATTGAACGCCAGGCCTCTGAAGGGGCAGCTAATTTTTTGATTGAGCAGGGTTCTCCCGGTGTAAACATTGAGGATTCTGCTTATTTTTCTATTCCCCCGGGAGAGGATGTGCTCAGTGAGGGTCAATCTGCATTTTCTAACCCGGGTGACATCCAGACAGAGGATCTCAGGGTAAGGGATACCGTCTGCATCTCGGGATATTTCTCGGAGGATGGGGAGAGAGTATGGGAAATTATCACCGGGCTGGAGGGCTTTTTACTGGACCTGGAGGAAATGGGAATTGACCCGGGGGGCTTTACCATTACCTGTAAAAAGATTGAGGAGGCTGACTGGGCTGAATCATGGAAGCAGTATTACCATCCCGTGGAGGTCAGTGACCGCCTGGTGATTGTACCCACCTGGATAGAGCACAGTGAGAAGGAAAGCCAGTTAAAAATTGAACTGGATCCGGGAATGGCCTTTGGTTCCGGTACCCATCCCACCACACTGATGTGCCTTCGGGCTCTGGAGAAGTGTGATGTAAAGGGGAGTGTCGTATATGACCTGGGCTGTGGTTCCGGGATTTTATCTGCTGCTGCTGCAAAAATGGGAGCAGGCAAAGTAATTGCTGTAGATTTTGACCCCATAAGCGTAAAAGCTGCCGGGGAAAACTGCCGGAAGAACCTGGTAACATCCCAGGTGGACATATTCCAGGGGGAATTACCTTCATTTTTATGGGACAGGCGAAATCTCCCTCCCGGGGACATTATCATGGCCAACCTTACAGCAGACCTTATTGCCAAAATACTGCCCCACATCTCATCCCTGTGCAGGGAGCGCACACAAATTATTTTTTCGGGCATTATTCGGGATAAGCTTCAGAACCTCCTGGAGAAGATTAAGGATGAGGGATACCGGGTAGAAGAAACCATCACCGAAAAGGATTGGGTTACCCTGCGGGTATTTAAAGAGCAGAGCTGACAGAGTGAATAAAGGTGTATGCATTTATATTTCATGTTAGGAGAAAAACTGCCTGACGGCAAGTAGTTTTTTGTGGTAACTCCTTATCATTTCTATGTTATAAATATCGTGATGTGAGGACCGGGTATGAACCGTTTTTTCATAGATCCGAAAGATATAAATAAGGAAGATATCACGGCGGTAATTCGGGGTGAATCCGTAAAGCATATCTCCCGGGTTCTGCGGATGATGGTCAAGGACCGCCTGATAATTTCCGACGGGCTCGGAAATTCCTTTATGGGGGAAATTTCTGAAATCAGCCGGGAAGAAGTAAGGGTTTTACTTTTGGAAAGACTGGACAAAAAAAGTGAGCCTGAATTACAGGTGAATTTAGGCCAGGCCCTGGTCAAGGGAGAAAAAATGGATTATATTGTCCAAAAGTGCACGGAACTGGGGGTCAGCACAATTGTCCCTTTTGCTGCAGAACGTTCCGTAGTCAAGGTTTCCGAAAAAAAGGCCCGGGATAAAACGACCCGCTGGCAGAAAATTGCCCGGGGAGCGGCAGAGCAGTCCCACCGGGACCGGATTCCTGAGGTGAGAGCAGTTACTGTGCTGGAAAGCATACTTGTAGAAGAGACCGACCTGCTGCTATTTTTATGGGAGCAGGAAAGCAACCGTGGGTTAAAAGAAGTTCTAAGGGAGCATGTGAACATAAATAAAATAACACTGCTGGTAGGGCCCGAGGGAGGATTTACCGAAGAAGAGGTAGAACTGGCCGTTTCCCGGGGAGCAGTTTCTGTATCCCTGGGGCCTCGTATTCTTCGAACCGAGACTGCGGCGGCGGCTGCGGTAACCATGATTATATATGAACTGGGAGATTTAGGTGAAATAAATGTATAGTAAAACAGAGAATAAAACAGCGGCTCTTTACACTTTAGGGTGTAAAGTAAACCAATATGAAACGGAAGCCCTGGCCCAGTTATTCCGGGAACAGGGCTATCACATAGTTGACTTTTCAGAAAAAGCCGATGTCTATGTAATAAACACCTGCACTGTTACCCATCTTAGTGACCGGAAATCCCGCCAGATGATTCGCAGGGCAAAAAAGACAAACCCGGAGGCTAAGGTGGCGGTTATGGGATGTTATGCGCAAATGGCCCCGGAGGATATAAAGAATATCGCAGGGGTGAATGTCATTACGGGAGTAAAAAACCGCAGAAATATCATGCAAATGCTCCGGGAAATTGGGGAAGAACCCCGGGTACAGGTGGATGAGCTGGAAGAAGCTTATTTTGAAGAAATGCCCCTGGGAGAAGTGCGCCGCACCCGGGCTTTTATTAAAATTGAGGACGGCTGCGAGCATTTCTGTTCTTACTGCCTGGTTCCCTTCGCCCGGGGGCCCGTGCGCAGCCGGAAGTTAGAAAATATCAAAGAGGAGGTCCAACGGTTGATTTCCCTGGGTACCAGGGAGATTGTGCTCACCGGAGTAAACCTGGGGGCGTATGGGAGGGACCTGGAGGGAGACCTGAATTTAACAAAGGTCATCCGGGAATTAGACTGCCTGCCCGGCCTGGGTAGATTTCGCCTGAGTTCCCTGGAACCCACAGATTTTACCATGGAGATGATTGAGGCCATTGTAGATTCAGAAAAACTTTGTTCTCACCTGCACATTCCCCTGCAGAGCGGTGAAGATGAAATTCTCAAAAGGATGAATAGGCGCTACAATACCGACGAATACCGCAAGCTGGTCAACTTACTCAGGTATGTTCTGCCGAATCTGGCCATAACCACCGATGTGATGGTGGGCTTCCCGGGAGAAAAAGAAGAAAATTTTGAAAGGTCATTTAAATTCGTTGAGGAGATGGCCTTTTCGCGTCTGCATGTTTTCAAATATTCTCCCCGGAGCGGGACACCCGCAGCAAAATTCAAAGATCAGCTATCACCACAGGAAAAAGATGAACGAAGCCGCAGGCTGATCCGGCTGGGTGAAAAGATGGCAGAGGAATATGCCGAGAGGTTCGTGGGCCGGGAGGTGGAGGTCCTCTTTGAAGAGGAGGTTCCCGGAGGGTACCTGGAGGGGTTCTCGGAGCATTACGTAAGGGTCCGGGCACAAGCAGTCCCTGAGAAAAAGGGTGATATTGCAGCGGTAAAGGTTAAGGAACAAAATAAGGAATATCTGATAGGCACACCCGTGACCAGTTAACAATATTCAACGAAAGGCAGGAAGTGGAAAGCGCCATGAAGAAGGATTTAACTTTTCTCCCGTATGCCTAATTCTTCTTTTAATGTTGTTTGAAGTACTTGTGAGAAATTGATGTTTTTCTCAATAGCTAATTTATTGAGCCATTGTGGAATTGAAAGTGTTTTTTTAACTGAATAATTTTCAATGGCTTTACGCATTGCAGGCATAACAACTTCAATTAACACAACTGCCTGATTTGAACCCGTTGATATTTTATTTATCGGGGTAGGATCAGGAATCTTTTCATTATCTTCTTCCATTTCATCTCGAAGCACGACCAGTTTTTGCTTGATCATAATTCTACTCCTTCCCCTTGAATTTTTTGCTGTAAAAGTTCAGAGGTTTTTTCTACGAGAACAATGTCTACAGAAAAAGGCAGAGCCAACTGGGAGGCTTCCCACAAAACATCTACGTATTTATTTTCATCCAGCCCAAAAACAGCAAGGTCAATGTCGGAGTGCTGCCAATACTTGCCTTTAGCAGTGGAACCAAAGAGGACAACTTTTTTTACGCCACATTATTTCTAAATTTTAAGATAACCTTAATTTTCCTTATGTCAGCATTATATCACAGAAAAATGATACGCAGAAAGATTTAATAGCTTATTTTAAGTGTTTTTTATACCATGGGGTTCTGCCGACAGAGTTTCCTCAGGCAAGCATAAAAGGGGTGGTCAATTGTTGGAAGGGCCTCCTTAAGTAATAATAGATCTGAAATCATCATACCTATATTACAATAGTCTCAGAAATCAAGGGGTTGAGAAAAATTGGCCCTAAAAAAATATTTACGACTTATAATATTTGTCATCTTTATCATGATACTCCCCTGTTCACTCATACATTTTTTAGATTCTTCCTGTACCACTTACCAATTTATTAATAAGCAGGCTCAGCCTGAAGAAAGCAGTATTTTACTTTTGGCAGCAGGTGATATTATGATTCATGAATCACAAATAGATGCTGCCTATTGTTTCCACAGAGAAGAATATGACTTTACAGATAGTTTTGCCGAAATAGTCCCTTATTTGCAGGAGGGGGATCTGGTTGTTGGGAATCTGGAAACGACCCTGGCCGGGGAAGATATGTACTATACCGGTTATCCTGCCTTTAATTCCCCAGAAGCTTTAGCACATAATCTAAAAGATGCAGGTTTTGACCTGGTATTTACAGCGAATAATCACTGTCTAGATAGAGGGGAAAAAGGAGTATTGCGCACAATAGAACATTTAGAAAAAGCGGGCCTTGGTTTTATTGGCACAGCCCGGTCGCAGGGAGAGAGGGATCGTTTTCTCACTATTACACAAAATGGCATTACCGTAGTATTTCTGGCTTATACCTATGGAACCAATGGGATACCTGTTCCACAGGGCAAAGAATATCTGGTAAATTTGATGGAGGAAGAATTGATAAAAGCTGATATTAAAAAGGCCAGGGAATCTGCTGACCTGCTTGTAGTATCCCTGCATTGGGGGCATGAGTATCAAAGAGAACCTGACCCAAAGCAAACTAAATTAGCTGAAAAGATAATAACGTGGGGAGCGGACCTGGTTTTGGGGAGCCATCCCCATGTCCTGCAGCCCATAGAATTTGTTAGAACAAAATCCGGCAGGGAAGGGGTGATTGTTAATTCTTTAGGAAATTTAATTGCAGATCAAATTTACCCCTACACCGACAGTGGAGTAATAGTACGATTACGCTACAGTAAAAATGAATCAAACCTCAGCCTGGTGGAATTAACCGGGGTGCCTACATGGATTCACCGCTATTATAAAGATGGGCGGTTGTCTTTTCGAGTACTGCCTGTGGCAGACGCTATACATAATTACGAAGAGGGTAAAGATGCTTATCTTACGCCAGCCAATTATAATCATTTGAAGAAGGTTTGGGAGGAAACTACAAGTCATTTATGGTTAACTCCTTACAGCATAATGGATAATATTTTACATTAACTCAAGAAGACAAGGGACGTGTTGAAGACCGTGGAAATAATTACCACGGCTTTTATTTATTTTTAACATTTTCTCGGGAAAGCATATTTTGGGTTTTTATGAAT
>SKNC01000117.1 GCA_007120745.1 Bacillota bacterium | reverse complement strand
CGAATCTGTATGCTGGAGCATGCCGTATATTCCGTTATATCTCCGGAGGGCTGCGCCAGTATATTATGGAAGGATTCTAACCGCGCTGCAGATGCCGCCTCTGTGCTGAAAATTACTGCCCAGGATTTATTAGAATTTGGAATTATCGACATGATTATTCCGGAACCCCTGGGAGGAGCCCACCGGGATTGTCAAGAAATTGCTTCCAAAATTAAGGGAGTTATAACAGACCAGCTGCAGGAACTGAACCAGGTATCTGTAGAAGAACTGGTTAAAATACGCTATAACAAATTTAGAAAAATTGGAGACTTTTTAGAAAAACAAGCAAATAATTCGGCATAACAGCCACCAGGAGGGGTTTCATGAGAAGGATCGGCGTGCTGACCAGCGGCGGGGATGCTCCGGGCATGAATGCCGCGGTAAGGGCCGTAGTGAGGAAATGTATTTACCATGACATTGAAGTATTTGGCATACAGCGGGGCTATTCGGGATTGATTAACGGAGAATTTCAGCAGATGCAGCTGGGTTCTGTAGCGGACATTATTCAGCGGGGAGGAACGATATTAAGAACTGCCCGTTGTCCCGAATTTGTTACCCGGGCAGGACAAGAAAAAGCCATCAATCAAATCCGTGAATTTCAACTGGACGGCCTGGTAGTCATCGGAGGGGATGGTTCTTTTCGCGGTGCCATGGCTTTAGGGGATACCGGGGTGATAAAGACCATAGGCCTTCCGGGCACGATTGATAATGATATCGCCTGCACCGATGTGAGTATTGGTTTTGATACAGCCATGAATACCATTACCGATGCAATTAACAAGCTGAGGGATACAGCCACTTCCCATGAGCGGGTATTTGTTCTGGAGGTAATGGGCAGGGATTCTGGTTCCCTGGCCCTTTATGCAGGCCTGGCGGGCGGTGCTGAATCCATACTGGTTCCGGAGAAAGATTTTGACATTAATCATATTTGCAGCCGGCTGATTCGGGGATATGAGAGGGGAAAACTTCACAGCATTATCCTGGTGGCCGAAGGTGCTGCCAGTGGAATTGCTATTGGAGAAGCCATAAAAAAATGTACCGGAATGGATACACGGGTTACCATTCTGGGCCACCTGCAGCGGGGGGGAACTCCCACTGCCTTTGACAGAAATATCTCCAGCCGCATGGGGGCCAAAGCTGTGGACCTGCTGATGGAGGGAAGAACCAATTTAATGGTAGGTTTGGTAGCCGGTGAAATTGTGGGCACGGAACTGAGCTATGCTCTCAGTCAGAAAAAAGTGCTGAATGAAGAAATTTATGAACTGGCAAAAATTTTGGCCATTTAGCATCGCTTAATAATATCGTGTTTATTTAGGAGGAAAATTGTTGAGGCGCACAAAAATTGTTTGTACCATTGGCCCGGCCAGTGAGTCGTTAGATACTATTGTACAGTTGATGAGGGCGGGCATGGATGTGGCCCGCTTAAACTTCTCTCATGGAAACCTGGTGGACCATGAGACCAGAATCCGAAGGATTCGGGAGGCCTGCCGAAAAACCAGGAGAAATGTAGGTATTCTTATGGATACCCGGGGGCCTGAAATAAGAATAGGAACTTTTACCGGCGGCAGGGTTAATTTAGTTAAGGGCAGCAGGTTTACTCTAACGACAGAGGAAGTTCCCGGAGACCAGTACCGTGTTTCCGTTACCTACAAGGATATCGTAAAAGATGTAAAAGTGGGCAGTTTCATACTCCTGGACGATGGGTTAATTAAATTAAAGGTTACAGAAGTGACCGGCAAAGAAGTCAGGTGCCGGGTGCAATTCGGAGGAGAATTGAGCGACCGTAAGGGAGTAAATATACCGGGGGTATCCTTGAATCTCCCTCCCATGTGTGAGAAGGATAAAAGTGATATTTTATATGGAATTTCTCAGGACCTGGACTTTGTGGCAGCCTCCTTTATTAGAAAAGCTTCCGATGTTTTAGAAATACGGCGGCTGATGGAAGAAAACCGGGGCAGGATGCACATAATTTCCAAAATAGAAAATGAAGAAGGCGTCAGAAATATCGATGAAATATTGGATGTTTCCGACGGAATCATGGTGGCCCGGGGCGATTTAGGGGTGGAGATTCCGGCGGAGGATGTTCCCATTGTGCAAAAAATGATTATAAAAAAATGCAACCAGGCGGGAAAGCCGGTGGTTACAGCCACCCAGATGCTGGACTCTATGATTCGGAACCCCAGGCCCACCAGGGCCGAAGCCAGCGACGTGGCAAACGCTATTTTTGATGGCACCGATTCCGTTATGCTTTCCGGGGAAAGTGCAGTGGGAGGGTACCCTTTAGAGTCGGTGCTGACCATGGATCGAATTGCCTCCCGGGCGGAGAGCGCTCTTCACTATGAAACCATTCTTAGCAGCTTTGAACCTCTTATGAACAAGACCGTAACCGATGCCATCAGTTATGCCACCTGTCATACCGCTCAGGAATTAGGGGCTGCTGCAATATTGACTTCTACCCAGTCCGGTCACACAGCCCGAATGGTTTCTAAGTATAAACCAAAAGCCCCGATTATAGCGGTGACCCCTAACTACCGGGTAGTGCGGCGACTGACCCTGACCTGGGGAGTCTATCCAATTTTATCTGAAGTAACGGAAAATACAGATGAAATGTTTGATACGGCTATTGAGGCCTCTTTACGGGCTCGACTGGTTCAAAACGGAGACCTGGTGGTTATTACTGCCGGAGTTCCCATAGGGGCCGGGACTACCAATCTTTTAAAAGTCCACACCATAGGGCAGGTCATGCTGAAGGGCACAGGAGTGGGAAAGAAGGCGGTGACCGGAAGAGTTTTTAAGGCCTCCACATCGGAGGATGCTGCCATGATTCGGGAGGGGCAGATTCTGGTTACGTACGAAACCGATAAGGATTACATTCCTTACCTTCAAAAAGCCAGCGCCATTGTAGCTGAAGCCGGGGGAATGACCTCCCATACGGCCATTATCGGTTTAAGCCTGGATATCCCGGTCATAGTAGGGGCACAAGATGCCATGAAGATTTTGGAGGATGGAGCGGAGATATCCATCGACCCGGCCAGGGGATTAATTTACCGGGGTAAGGCAAAAATATTATAGAGGTTAGAGGGACTGATGGGGATGAAACTAAAGGAAGCAAAAATAAGGGTAAGGTATCAGGAAACAGATAAAATGGGAGTGGTGTACTACTCCAATTATTTTATCTGGTTTGAGGTGGGCAGAACCGAATATTTCAGGGGGTTAGGGATGCCTTATATAGAATTTGAAAAAAATGACCTTTACCTTCCCGCAGTTGAAGCTTTCTGTCAATTCAGAGCACCGGCCCGGTATGATGACCTTTTGACCGTAGTTACCAGGGTATCTTCTTTCCAGGAAGTAAGAATAACTTTCGAATATGAAGTTATAAGAGACCAGGATGGGGAAGTTTTAGCTCAGGGGCATACGGAGCATGCCTTTGTGAATGGACAGGGCCGCCCCGTAGTGTTAAAAAAACAAAACCCCTTCCTGTGGAGAAGGTTGATGGAGGCGATGGAGGAATCAGAAGACTAGGAGGCATACATGATTAAATTACTGCTGCTTTTTACCCTTGTTCCTCTACTGGAATTGTTTGTTCTAATTGAAGTTGGGAAGCGCATTGGTGCTGCTCCCACCATATTTATTGTAGCAGTTACCGGTTTTGCAGGAGTGTTTTTAGCCAGAGCCCAGGGGTTTTATACATTGTTTCGCTTCAGAAATGCATTGGAACGGGGATCTTTCCCTACCCAAGAAATATTTGACGGTGCCTGCATTTTGGTAGGAGCGGCCTTTTTACTGACTCCTGGTTTACTTACCGACGCACTGGGGTTTTCACTGTTAATTCCTCAACCCCGTCATTATATTAAAAAATATGTGCAAAAAATTATAGAAAAGATGATAATTAGAGGAGAAATAAGGATAAGGCGCCAATAATATTAATAATACTTTTTTATACAAAGGAGGTTGACATCAGGATGACATCTAAAATAAGGACGGGGATCGTTTATGATGATCGCTTTCTTCTTCATGAAACAGGCATGCATCCGGAAAAAAAGGAAAGGCTGAAGTCTATTATGGGTTTCCTGGAGCAGAAAGGAGCCCTGGAAAAACTGGAGCTTATCGAACCCCGGAAAGCCAGAGTGGAAGAAATAGAATATGCCCACACGAAAAATTACATAGAAGAGATAGAATCTTACTGTGCCAAAGGTTATAACGCCATAGATATGGACACCATGATCTGCAGCGCCAGTTATGAGGTGGCCCTGCTTTCTGCGGGAGGAGCTATCACTGCAGTGGACAAGGTGATGAGCGGCGAACTGGACCATGTTTTTTCCTTCGGACGTCCTCCCGGGCACCATGCGGAACCAAACCGCGGCATGGGTTTTTGTCTCTTTAATAATGTGGCCATTGCTGCTTACCATGCCATGAAAGAGTACAATTTGGAAAGAATCTTAATCATCGACTGGGACGTGCACCACGGTAACGGAACCCAGGTCATGTTCTATCACGACCCCAGGGTATTGTTTTTCTCCACCCACCAGAGTCCTGCATATCCGGGAACCGGTTCTTTTAACGAAGTTGGGGCAGGAAAAGGAGAAGGATATACGGTAAATGTTCCCCTGCCTCCAGGGTCAGGAGATGCGGACTATGAATATATATTCCAAGAATTTTTAAGACCCTTATGCGATCAATTTAAGCCCCAGTTGATCCTGGTTTCCTCCGGCCATGACGCCCATGAAAATGATCCCCTGGCAGGTATGGCCCTCTCTTCTCAGGCATACGGGATGATGGCAAAAATGGTTAAAGAGATTGCGGAAAAATATTGTGATGGTAAAATTGTTCTTGTGTTAGAAGGAGGGTATAATCTTAACGCACTGGCAGAGGCAGTATTCAACGTTCTGGATACCCTGGCTGGATGGGGGATGAGTTCTCCGGAAAAAAAGGAAGGGGTCCTCTTGAGGCAGAATTCTAAAAATGCAGTGGAAATGCAGACGGAAAAGCTTAAAGAGTTTTGGCCCGATTTATAAGAAGAATAGAAACTCTCAGGCATAGAAGGGCGACAAGCAGACGGTTCTCTGTCTCCAAACATTGTAAGCCCTCATAGGCCTGATTTGAGCAGAGCCGGCTGAAGTAAAACAAAAAGCCCTGATAACAGGGCTTTTTATTTTACTCACTTTTATTCTTATGGAAAATTATTTAACAGGGAGTTTGTTCATAACCAGCCCGGTCCCCAGTTTGGGGTAAAAGAAAGTAGATTTTTGGGGCATCCGTTCTCCACCTCCGGCTACCTCCGTAAGCTCGTCCACTTTTGTAGGATTCAAGAAAAAGGCCAGCTGATGGGATCCGCTGTCTACCATTTCCAGAGCGGTAAGCTCATCCCTTTCATAAGCCAGGTGTGTTTCCCGCTCCCGCTGGTCATTCAGAATATGTAGATGGTTTTCAAAAATCAATACCTGTAATACGGAGACGTCCAGGCTCTTCCAGTCCTGAGAGTATTGTAAGGGTAATTTTTCCATGGCTTCTCTATTTTTAAGGGTTAGAAGGTAAACCGCCCCTTTCCCCCCATAAAGCCCAAAAGCATGGTTATTTTTTCCAAACTCATGAAGGGTAGATAAGAATCGATCCAGGGCTTCTTTTTTATTTTTTGGGGGGAGAGGTATTCTGGAAATATGAAAATCATGGGAAAGGCTGTGTAAAAATTCTTCAAAATTAAAGTCATTTATGTTTTTAACCAGGCGGTGCGTAGGAAAAACTAACAGTCCTGGATTGTACAGGTTAACCAATCCCATTAAGACATAATCATAACCCTTCTTTCCGTCCTGTTCCATTTCTTTTGAAAAGGCCAGAGCGGTTTCGTAACGGTGGTGGCCGTCAGCGATAAATATTTGCTTATCTTTTAGAATATTTATAATCGCTTCAATGATACTTCGGTCTTGAACAACCCACAAGCGGTGCTGGTTTTCTTCATCATCTTGAAAATTAACCGGAGGGTCATCTTTTAAGCTGTCAAATATTTTCTCCAGTTCATATTCTTTATCCGGGTAGAGCCCGAAGATAGGGCTGAAATTTGCTTCACAGGCCCGGAGTAAATTCAGTCGGTCTTCTTTCGGTTTGGACATGGTCTGTTCATGGGGAAGAACCACTTTTTTTTCAAAATCCTCCACCTTTACACAGGCAAAGAACCCTCGTCGAGTTATCCGTTTATCAAGTACCGTAAAATCAGTTTCATATAAATAGAAAGAGGGCTGTTCATCCTGAATCAGTACTTCCTGCTCCAGCCAGCTGTCAAATTCCGATTTTGCCCGGCTGTAGACGTTGGTTTTTTCATCATCTTCAGCAAATGTCAGCCCGTATTCCAGACGTATTACATTGTAAGGATTTTTTTCATAATATATCTTTTGAGCCGCCTCTTTAATTACATCGTAGGGGGGAGTTATTACCAGACTTAAGTCTTTAATCATTGATTGATTGTATCGGACACCCTTAAAGGGAACAATCTCTGCCATAAACCTTCCTCCTTTGGGAAACAGTAAAGATAAAGAATACTACATTAAAATTTTATATTATTTTCCTGTAAATATCAACGTAAATATCATAGTCCCTCTACATCATGTTTTATTTCCCAGTGTATGATTAAGTTCAAAAGCCCCCTGAGGATAATAATGGAGCCCAAAATAATGATTTCATCCATACTTCTCACAATTACTGTGCGCAGGATTTCTCCTCCCAGCTTAAATTCCAGCCCAAAAGCCAGGGAGGCGGCCAGGGTTAATCTGACCCGTCTTCCGTCTTTACTGGATTTTAAAAAGTAAATAAAAACCATTAAGGAAGAGATTACGATGACAAAGGCTCCAAACAGGTCGAGAATATGTGCCAGCACAAGAATAAAAGGAGCAACGAACGTTACAAAAATATTTTCCATAATTTTCTCCTGAACTGATGAGTTTCTTAGTTTTAAGTTGTCAATAATCCTGGTATTTATACAAAATTATCAGGTAGATTTAATTGTTTTCATAAGCAGAAACCTGCCGCAAAAGCTGCCATCGCCAACAGTAACAACACCGCAGTAATCTTAAGGGTTTTACTCATTGATTTCACATCCTTTTTGGAAATGATAATTGTTTACAGAAAACGACACCAGGAGATTAATATGAGAAAACTAATTGACAAGACGGCAAATTAAATAGACCTATTCATTTTTATTCATAACTTAATTGATTTGAGACAAGAAAATATAAAATCATATAAAATCTGATTAATTTATTATATATTGTTAGACGAAAATTCCACTCAAGTTGAGAATATTGCTGATAGATTTCTAAGCACTCTGTTTGATATTATGCTGATAAGTTCAAATATGAACTGGGATCCGAAATCTATTAGTAAGGATGTATGCCCGATGTTTTCTCCCCAAAGCAAGAAAGGTAAAGTTGCAAGATGGGATGCACAGATTAACCTGAGTAGGTACTCCAGGCTTTTGCAACAAATCCGGAGCAAAAAACGGTATATGGGGTGGTTAAATTGAGACTCACACAGTTAACCATTGCATAAAATTATGGGACTTATTGTCTTGAAAAACAAAAGATGTCGGAATATTTTGAAAATTAATAATAGATTTCTTAGCATGTTGTTTACTAATATTTCATTAAGGATAATAATGTTGTTAGATCAATCTTCTTTAATTAGTTGGTAATTTAACATTTGGAAGTCGAAGTGGGCAGACGGCAGATGGAGTAATAGGCTGCTTCAAAAAAAGAGCATGTTGCGGAAGAAGAATTGTTATATGTGAGGAAATCCTGTAAGTATCATTTGTCCAAGGTAGGGATGCTTTTCTCAGAGATAAAAGAAATTTTGGGAGAACCCGCATTCGGTCCTGAGCTTGGCAGGGACAACCTTTATTATATGGGTTACTTTTTTGGAGAAATGAGTCATCAAGTACCAGAGGTTTTTATAAGCTTTTCTGCTGCTTGTATTGATTGCCCTACTCAAGATGTTTTTATTAAATGGGAAGCATCTTAGAGGGTCACAAAGGTTCTCATTTTTTTCAAGAAGTTTTCGAGAGTACAATTGAATAGAGGAGGCGATTAGTATTATGCGTTCCATAATATACTTGGTTGGGCTGGTCGTCGTTATTTAT
>SKNC01000026.1 GCA_007120745.1 Bacillota bacterium | reverse complement strand
GGATTGCTGCCCATGCTGCAGACCTGGTTAAGGGCATAAAAGGAGCCTGGGAAAAGGACCTTTCCATGGCCCGGGCCCGCAGGGAACTGGACTGGGAAAAACAGTTCTCCCTGGCCATTGACCCTGACCGGGCTAAAAGGGTATGGGAAAAGAAAAACCCCGGTAAAAAGGAAACCTGTTCCATGTGCGGGGAATACTGTGCCCTGCGGGTAGTGGAAGAACACCTGGACCAGGACCTGGGCTTCTGCCTCTAACACAGGAAGCGCGTTCTTGGGCAGTGTGTTTTTTAATACGCAGTATGTTATAATAAGTTTAGTCTTTTTTACCAAATACAACAGGGATACATAAAATGGTCCAGATACAACAGAGATACATTAAAAAGATGGGGAAGGTTCATAATAGATGTTAATATCTGAAGTTGGAGAAGTACAATTAATAAAGCGCCTTACCGAAGATATTAAGAATGACCCGAATCTGGTGGTCACAGGAATTGGTGACGATACCGCGGCCATTAAACCCTCCGGGAAGAAGCTGCAGCTTATCACCAAGGATATGCTGGTGGAGGGAATTCATTTCTTACGGGAGAGCATTTCACCCTGGCAGCTGGGAAGGAAAGCCCTGGCAGTAAACATTTCGGATATTGCTGCCATGGGAGGGGTTCCAAGTCATCTGCTGACCGCAGCGGCTGTGCCTTCGGATACAGATTGTGAACTGGTGGAAGAGATTTTTCGAGGAATAAAAGACCTGTGCCGGGAACACTCCATTAACCTGATTGGGGGTGATACGGTGGGGTCTCTCCGGGGAATTACCATCAGTATTACCCTGCTGGGGGAAGTGGGACCGGAACAGCTGCTGTTAAGGTCAGGTGCCCGGGAAGGGGATTTGATCGCTGTTACCGGTTTTCTGGGCACTTCTGCCGTCGGCCTGGAACTGCTCCTTCAGGGAGATTCTCATGAGCAGGCATGGGAAAAAGAAGTGCTGAAAGCCCATCTGGAGCCCCCGGTTCGCCTGAAGGAAGCACGGCTGCTGGCAGAGACCGGTGTGGTTACCTCCATGATTGATTTGAGCGATGGGCTGCAGAAAGATATCGGTGAAATCTGCGGTGCCAGCGGAGTGGGGGCCAGGATTTATGCAGAACAGCTCCCCATCAGTGAAGCAGCCCGGGAGGCCTGCCGCTCTCTTCAAATAGACCCGGTAAGCCTGGCATTTTCCGGAGGGGAAGACTATGAGCTGTTATTTACCTTTTCGCCAGATAAGCTTTCCTGGTTGAAGGATTTATGGGAGAGCCAAATGGGACAAAAGCTTTTGGTTTTGGGTGAAATCGTACCCAAAGAAAAGGGCATTGAAATTGTAGACTCCCGGGGAGGGAAATTATCCTTGACCCGGAGGGGATTTATTCACTTTTAGGATTTGGAGGAGGTTCCGGTGTTTGAAGTAACTGCTGCCAGCACCCGGGAAACCCTGGAACTGGGAAGGATACTGGGAAGGTTGTTAAAAAAAGGGGACGTAGTTGCCCTTTTTGGTGACCTGGGGGCGGGTAAAACCGTATTTGCCCGGGGATTGGCCCAGGGTATGGGGGTGGAGGACTGTGTAACCAGCCCCACCTTTGTTTTGATAAACGAATACCAGGGGGATTTACCCCTTTATCATTTTGATGTTTACCGCCTGGAGGACCCTGATGAAATATTAGAGCTGGGCCATGAAGAATACTTCTACGGAGAAGGGGTTACGGTGATTGAATGGGCGGATAAGATATTAGATTATTTACCCGAGGAATACCTGGGGGTCAGCCTGGAAAAAGTGGAACCTCTGGAGGCAGAGGGGAGACGCCTGGTGTTTCATCCCCGGGGCCAAAGGTATGGTAAGATGGTGGAGGAGCTGATGAAGAGTGCTGGTTCTGGGAATTGACACGTCTACCCTGGTGTGCAGTGCCGCCCTGGCAAAGGAAAACCGGATTGTTGGGGAATTTACTTTACAGAACAAAAAAACCCATTCTCAGCGATTAATGCCGTTAATCGCATCGTTGATGGAAAGCTGTGACCTGAATCCCGGAGACCTGGAAGGAATTGCTGTTAGCAGCGGACCGGGGTCTTTTACCGGGATAAGAATCGGTGTGGTTACAGCCAGAGCCTTATCCCAGGCATTACGAATACCCCTGGTGGGAATTCCAACCCTGGATGTGTTGGCCTCTCAGTTTTTCTATACGGAGGCGCTGGTCTGTCCCCTGCTGGATGCGCGGCGGGGAGAAGTATATACGGGGGTTTACCGCAGCACAGGAGGAAGGATGGAGAGAGTCACTGAAAACATGACCGTTCCCCTCCAGCAGCTTCTTGACTATTTAAAAGAGAAGACAGAGGAAAAAGTGATATTTTTAGGGGATGCCCTGGATAAATACAATGATTTTCTTCGGGAAACCATGGGCAGCCGGGCCTGCTTTGCTCCTCCCTCCCTGAGGGTGAACCGGGGGGCTCTAACAGCCCAGTTGGGCCTGGACAGAATTTGTCCTGAGACAGACCGGAAAAATTACCTGAATCTTAAACCTCTTTACCTTCGCCGTTCTGAGGCGGAAGTAAAGTGGGAGGAGCGGCAAAAAGGAGCTGATTGTTCTGCTGCAGAAAGAACTAAACCTTGAGCCCATGGGACTGAAGGATCTATTTGAAGTAGTGGCCATTGAACGTCAGTCCTACCATAAACCCTGGTCATTTTTCCTCTTCTTAAACGAACTGAAGGATAATGAATACGCAGATTACGTGGTTTTAAAAAATGACAATTGTGTGATTGGATACGGAGGAATGTGGAATTTTTATCAGTACTCCCATATAACTAATATTGCCGTTGCCCCCATTTTTCGACAAAAAGGAAACGGAACCATAATCCTCAAGGCTCTGCTGGAAAAGTCCCGAGCTAAAGGGGTGAAGAGGATAACCCTGGAGGTAAGAACCACCAACCAGGCCGCCCTGCAGATGTATAAAAAAATGGGATTTAACCCGGTGGGTATAAAAAAGAACTATTACGAAGATGAAGATGCCCTGTTGATGAGCCTGACCTTTTTGAAAGACTATCATTAAAAACAAGACAAGGGGACGGTTCTCCTGTCTTACAAGACAAGGGCAAGAAGACAAGGGGACGGTTCTCTGAGCCTGACCTTTTTGAAAGACTATCATTAAAACAAGACAAGAGAACCGTCCCCCCTGTCTTAGGGATGGAGAGGGAAATATGAATGAACGGGAAATCATAATCATGGGAATAGAGACCTCCTGCGATGATACTGCAGTGGCGGTGGTTTCAGGGGGGAAAAAAATATTGAGCAGCCTGATTTCTTCCCAGTCGGATTTTCATCAGAGGTTTGGAGGCGTGGTGCCGGAAATAGCCTCCCGCCGCCATCTGGAGGCGGTAAATCTTCTGGTGGAGGAGACACTTCGGGAAGCCGGTTTAGAATTTGATGATTTATCGGCAGTGGCGGTGACTTATGGACCAGGGCTGGTGGGTGCGCTGCTTATTGGTGTTTCCACTGCCAAGGCACTTTCCTATTCCTGCGGGCTGCCCCTGATTGCCGTGAATCACATAGAAGGCCACCTGTACGCTAACTTTCTGGCGCATAAGGACATAGAACTGCCCCTGGCAGCCCTGATTGTTTCCGGGGGGCATACCAACCTGGTTTATATCCAGGAACACGGAAGCTTTGAAGTATTGGGCAGAACCCGGGATGATGCTGCCGGGGAAGTATTCGACAAAGTAGCCCGGGCTCTGGATTTGGGTTATCCCGGAGGGCCTGTTATTGACCGGCTTTCTTCAGAAGGGGATTCTCAAGCCATATCCTTTCCCAGGGCTTACCTGGAGGAAGAGAGCCTTGACTTTAGCTTCAGCGGTTTGAAATCTTCCGTTCTGAATTATGTTAACCGGAAGATGCAGAAAAAAGAAGAGATTCATGTTGAAAACCTGTCGGCCAGCTTTCAACAGGCAGTAGTGGAGGTTCTGGTAGAAAAGCTTGTTCGGGCTGCCGAAAGAAAAAAGGTCAATAACATTGCCCTTTCCGGCGGCGTTGCGGCAAACCGGGCCCTTCGCTCATGCCTGTCCCGAAGGGCTTTGGAGGAGGGCCTTACGCTGTATTACCCTCCTCTGGAACTCTGTACCGATAATGCGGCTATGATTGCCTGTGCCGGGTACTACCAGTATCTTCGAAAGGATTTCGCGGCCCTGGATTTGAACGCTGTTCCCGGCCTTCAGCTATCTTCCAAATCCGACAATATGTAAGGGATGCTTACAATAAATACCACGATTGAACAGAAATAATGTATATATTTGCAAATTAATTATGTTACTCTTGTGTGGATAATGTGGATATGAATGAGAAACCCTAAAAGACTGCACATATATCTGTGGATAACTCTGTGAATTGTGTGGATTACTTTCTTTGGTTATTGTTAAGTGAGGCTTATAAGATACGAAATTCAACAAAATATTTCATATTTCTTTTTTACATAAAACCAAAATGTATTTATTTAAAAAACAAGAATGATTCTGCAAAACAGGGGTATCATCAGGTACTTAAAAACAACAAAAAATTATCTTCCGGATGGTTGGTAAATAAAAACTTCCGGTATGTTAATAATTATTTTTTCATAAGAATAAAAGGAGTTGTGATTGCAGGTACTTAATTTACACGGAATGATTAACCTGTTTTTGAAAGGAATGAAACCATGAAAGATTACAAAAAGATTCATTTTGTAGGAATCGGCGGCTATGGAATGAGTGCCCTGGCAAAAATCCTCATACAGTTGGGCTATCAGGTAAGCGGTTCCGACTTAAATAAATCTGGTATAACTCAAAAGCTAGAGGAAATGGGAGCCCGGCTTTTTTATGAACATGATTTTCGTAATGTATTCGGTGCAGATCTGGTGATTTATTCCACGGCCATTCCTTTAACGAACCCGGAGATACTGGCTGCCAGGGAGAAAAACATACCCCTTTGGCATCGTTCAGAGCTTTTGGCATACCTGATAAACAGCCGTTATGGTATTGCCATTGCCGGGACCCACGGAAAAACTACTACCACTGCCATGGTTTCCCTGGTTTTAGAAAAGGGCGGCCTGGATCCCACGGCGGTCATCGGGGGAGAGTTAAGTGATTTTGACGGCAATGCCCGGTTGGGGAAAAGTGATTACCTGGTGGCTGAGGCCTGTGAAAGCGATCATTCTTTCCTCCGATATAAACCTTCACTGGCCGTGATCACCAATGTGGAAGCGGACCATTTGGAGCATTACGGAGGAAGCTTTGAACGCATTATCGAAACCTATGAGATGTTTATAAAAAATTTAAAAGAAGGCGGGACCGCGATAATTTGTGGAGATGACCCCTATTTAAAAGAATTGATGGGCAGCTGCAGCCAGAACTGTATTACCTATGGGCTGGAGGATTACTGCGACTACCGGGTCAGGGACATTTCCTACAATCGGGAGGGTTCCACCTTTTCCGTATACGAAAAAGATAAAAAGTTAGGAGAGCTGGAACTGCGGGTTCCGGGAGAACATAATATATACAATGCCCTGGCTGCTGTGGCTGCTGCCCGGGAACTGGGCATGGAATTTAGTGATATTCAGGATATTATGAAGAAGTTTCAAGGAGCCAAACGGAGGTACCAAATTGTGGGTGAAGTGAACGGAATTACTGTGGTGGACGATTATGCTCACCATCCTACAGAAATAAGGGCTACCATAAAGGCGGCGAAACAAACTGGGGACCGGAGGGTAATTGCCGTATTTCAGCCCCACCGGTATTCCAGAACCTATTATCTTTTCGAGGACTTTGTAACCTGTTTTAAAGAGGCGGATGTAATTATCTTAACCCCCATCTATTCCGCCGGGGAGCAGCCCATGGAGGGAATCAGCAGCGAAGTTTTAGCTGAAAAAATCAGGGAACAAGAAAAAGTAGGAGTGCTCCTTTTGGAAGTGGAAGAAGCGGAAAAATATCTGCTGCAGCACTCCCGGCCCGGGGACCTAATTATAACCATGGGGGCGGGAGATATCTGGAAAACCGCCTACAGCCTTGCTGCAAAGATGGAGAAGGTGAAAATGTAAGTGGTCACTGCATCCCCTTCACAAATTTACCATGCAATGCGCAGAGGAAACGTTCTTCCCGTTACTTCCCGGTGCAACCTCAAATGTGTATTCTGCAGTCACCATCAAAATCCTCCGGAAGTAAAGGCTTACCGCCTTCCGGAAAGAAAATCCCGGGAAATTATTGAATCCTTTACATATCTGTCACCCTATAAAAAAATTGTTGTTGGGGAATCTGCAACCGGAATCGTGGAAGGGGAGCCCTTCTGCTATCCCGGTATCAAAGAGGTTCTAAAAGAGCTCCGCCGAAGGTTCTCGGAAACAGAGATACAAATTACCACCAACGGTGTATTCCTGGAACCAAATATTTTATCATTTTTAAAAAGCCTGGAGCCATTGGAACTGGTTATCTCTATCAATACCCTGGATAGAAGAAGAGAATTCCTTGGAGACTTCAGCGGAAGTGATGTCTGTGGAATTCTGAAGGAAATCAGGGATTCCGGGTTGAAGTTCCACGGCAGTGTGGTGGCGCTGCCTCATCTCCTGGGATGGGACAACCTGGCCAAAACGATACAGGCACTGGAGGATAAAGGAGCCATGACCATCAGGGTTTTTCTGCCGGGATTTACCCGGTTGGCCCCGCCATCCCTGGTGTTTGAACCCTCCCTGTGGGAAAAACTGCACCAGTTTGTAAGCGAAATCAAAGAAACCATATCTACCCCCATAATATTGGACCCTCCCCTGCTCAGTGACTTCAAAGCCCAGGTTGAAGGGGTGATACGAAACAGCCCTGCTCACAGGGCAGGAATGAAGAAGGGGGACGAAATTCAGGAGGTGCAGGGGAAAGAGGTAAGTTGTAGAGTGGAAGCTTTCAACATCACAAAAAACCTGGAAAATCCCACCCTGACTATAAAAAGAAACGAAGAGCACCTATCGGTTACTCTGGACAAAAGAGCAGGTGAGCCCCCCGGGTTTGTTATCTACAGCGATGTGGACCCCCACCAGATGGATGACCTTCTAAGCCGCCTGAAGGGGCTGAAAGGCCAGCAGGCTTTAATTTTATGCTCTGAGCTGGGCTATCCCTTAATAAAAAAATTTGTGAAGGAAAACCGGCAGGGGAAAAACAGGGTGATGGTAAAGGCAGTGCCCAACCACTTTTTTGGAGGGAGTATCATGAGCGCAGGACTGCTGGTGGTTGCGGATTTTATCCGGGTTATTGAGAACATAGAAACAAAGCCCCAGGTTATAATTCTTCCCCAAAAGCCCTTTGACCGGGAGGGGAAAGACCTGCTGGGAGAATCCTTCCTGACCATATCCGAAAAGACAGGGTATCCGGCAATCATGATTTAACCGGTGAAAGAGTGCTGTAACCGGAAGCTGTTGAAAACGGACACGTAAAATCAATAATTGATGTAAATATACTTATATTGGATCCTTAATCAGTGCAACTTCGTTACAGTTGGGGAACAGCGGGCAGTTTATGCACTCTGTCCATACTTTTTGGGGCAGCTTTTCTTTTTCGATCATTACAAATCCACATTTCTTAAAGAAATCCGGCTGGTAAGTAAGGGTAAAAAGTTTTTCTACCTCCAGTTCCCTGCATTCCTGAGTTAATCTTTCCACCAGCTCCCTGCCCAATCCGCATTTTAAATGGTCCTGGTGAATAGCCAGGGAACAGATTTCCGCCAGGTCTTTCCACAGGACATGCAGTGCTCCCACTCCAATAATTACGTTGTCTTTTTCTATCACGGTATATTCCCTGATTCTTTGATACATGAAGGGAATGGTTCGGGGCAGCATCAAATTTTGGTCGGCATATCCGTTAATCAATGCTGCCATGATTTCCACGTCTGACATCCGCGCTTTTCGAAATGTTATGGCCATAGAATGAAAACCTCCTTTGAAACAACAGCGGGAATAAAATCTGATTTGTCTTCATGTTTGCAGCGCTTCAGGTTAAGTATTCTATAAATATTTTGGAAAGCCTTCAAAACTGATAAATATCCTTTTTCTTGAAATAAGTGCAATCACGTTTATCAATTCTTAGAGAGAAGTCTCCCCTTCCGCCTGCCTCTAAACTGAAAGTGCAGGTGAGGCAAGTCCACAACAATTAGTTTGTATTATTTAAAGGGATATCTCAGGCTGAAATATAAATATATTGATAAATACTTACTGGAAGGGGAACTTTGATGATGTCCAGGGATAACCAGCATATGAATTATGAAATTATTGTTCCTGAAGACAGGGGTCCTGTGTCCTC
>SKNC01000049.1 GCA_007120745.1 Bacillota bacterium | reverse complement strand
TTTTTCCTCAGTTACCCGGGCAATTTCTTCTCCCCAACTTCCGAACTCTCGGGATATGGTAATTACAGCCATATGATTTCTCCTTCCAGAACAAACCTTGTTGGATATTTTCGGCAGGTAAAGGATATTTCCTTCTTTTTTTGTATTTTAACCAACTTAATGGAACGGGTATAATATTTTTTTAAAATCCACAACTTATATGTAACCGATTATTAATTAAAGTTAATTGGAGGGATAACCTTGATGAATAAAAAAGTGATTGTTTATACCACTCCTACCTGACCGTACTGTGACACAGTGAAAGAGTTTCTTTCAAAAAAAGGAGTGGCCTATGAAGAATTTGATGTGGCTGATGACGAAAAAGCCCGTCAGGAGATGATGGACCAATCAGGACGGATGGCTGTCCCTACCCTGGTTATAGATGGTAAGGTAATTGTAGGGTTTGACCAGGAAAAAATAGATAAGCTTTTGAATTAAGTTGACAACGGTCAATTATTTTTACCGTGACTGACTGTACTGACTGCTGTAACTGGCGTTTTTTTAAAAAAGTTCCTGAATGATTATTCGGGGGCTTTTTTGATGATAGACCTGTGTTATTGTTTGACAACACCATAAGGGTTAGGTATGATTATTAAAAGCTTGTTGTAGAGCATTGCTTAGTCGGGGGATTGAGAAATGGGTATCACGGATCAGGTATTAGGAGCAGGGGTTTTATTGATTCTGGGATATATGGGGGGACAGCTGGCCAAGAAAGTGAAACTGCCGGCTGTAGCCGGCTACTGTTTGATGGGTATTCTGCTGAGCCCGTCCTTGCTGAATGTAATTCCTTATGAACTAAACCTGGAACTGAACGCCTTGAAGGTACTGGGCTTAAGCATGATTGCCATGATTATTGGAGGGGAACTGCGGTATGATACCCTAAAAAAGATTGGAAAAAGTATCGTGGTAATTACTTTCATGCAGATATTTACAACTGTGCTGGTGGTCTTTTTAGGAATGTTTTTTCTGTTGGGGAAGGACCTCAGCATTTCTTTGATTTTGGCAACTATGGCTGTGGCAACTGCACCGGCTGCTACAGTTGCAGTTATGAAAGAGTATAAAGCGAAAGGGAAATTTTCTACTACACTCCTGGGAATTATCGCTCTGGATGATGCCATCTGCATCATGCTGGTGGGTTTTGCCCTGGCCATTGCTAAAGGGTTAACCCAGATAGGTACTACATTTGAAATTGCAGACCTGGCACATCCGGCCTGGGAGCTGTCAGGTTCATTGGGCTTGGGTTTTATTACCGGGCTAATTCTCTGCTTGATTTTAAAATACATAAAGACACGTATGGAGAACATCGTGGTTTTACTGGCTTTTGTACTGATTAACAGTGGTATTGCCGCTTATCTGGACCTTTCCTCACTGCTGGTAAATATGGTAAGTGGCGCCACGGTAGCTAACTTTTTTGTAAAAAGCCCCTTTGTGATTAATGTTCTGGATGACATTGACCTTCCTGTATTCATTATATTCTTTACCCTGGCAGGTGCCAGCCTGCAGTTAAATCTGCTTACGGCCAACTGGCTCCCGGCGCTGGTCTATATTGTAACCAGGGCAGTAGGGAAAATTTCCGGCTGTTATTACGGGGCGGTTTTAAGTAAAGCAGATCATGTTATGAAGAAGTATTTAGGATTCGCAATGCTGCCCAAAGCTGGGGTCAGTATCGGATTGATTCTCTTTGTTCAATCCAGATTTCCCGGTACCGAACTGGCAGCAGTAGTAACAGCTATTGAACTGGCAGCAGTAACATTCTACGAGATTACCGGACCTATGGCTACCCGTTATGCCCTGATAGGGGCGGGAGAAGTTTCTGAAAACATAAAACAGATGCCAGATAAGAAACTAGAGATGTAATAAAAAGACAAAAATAGATTTTTTTATAAGGTCAGCATAGGTTGTCCCAAGATGAACCAAAAGATAGTGGTTGAAAGAGCGGTAAGAATACCGATGCCAATAATAGAAAGGCCATTCAGGGAGATATTTTTGGCAAGCGGTTTTTTAAAAAAAATAATCACTCCGGAGAACAGAACAAAAACCAATCCAATTAAGATTAAGGTCGCTCCTACAAATGCTCCAAATAGTCCGGTCCAAAGGCCAAAGAGGTTCCCCTGGGACAGGTAATAATAATCTAAAGAGGGTATGATTAATACCAATAGACAGGAAATAACTAAAACTGTAATAAAACGTTTCAAAGCATTTAACCCCTTTCAGTAATTAACACTTTTTGTATAAATTCAATTAAGATTATATCAAATATTCATGAACTCTCCAATGACTTTTGTTAAAAGGACTTCATAAATTATTACCAAAATACCAGTTCATGCTGATTGCACCGACCTGGAGGGAGAAGAAAACATGCAGAAGTTATTAAGAACTCTGGAGTTTGCCCATATGACTGTGGGAAGATTCGTTAAGTCAGGGGATTCGGTTATAGATGCAACGGCAGGGAATGGGAATGATACTCTTTTTTTGGCCCGGTTAGTAGGGGAAAAGGGGAGGGTATTCGCCTTTGATGTTCAAGAAAAAGCTATTATAAATACGAAAAACTTGCTGCAGCAGAATGGACTGATATCCCGGGCACAATTAATTAAGGACGGACATGAACATATTGAAAAATATATTGGAGAAGAAGTATCCGCGGTAATGTTTAACCTGGGCTACCTTCCTGGTGGGGACCACAGTATTGTAACCCGGCCGAATCATACCATAGGAGGTGTAGAAGCTTCCTTGAACCTCCTTTCTTCTGAAGGGGTAATCACTCTGGTGGTATATACCGGACATCCAGGCGAGCAGGAAGAATGGAATTATCTAGAAAAGTATGTGAAAAACCTGAACAAAAAAAAATACCGGGTTCTTCTATATAAATTCTTAAACACAAAAGAGTCTCCTTTTTTAGTGGCTGTAGAGAAATTATGAGGACCTGCTGTGAATAAATCCTGTATTTTAAGGGATTTTTATTTTGATCCTGCAGCGGTGGGAATGATGACCAGTACCTACTCATATGTATAAAAGAGAGAATAATCACATAGTCGGGCAGGATTTTTTAATTGGTTGTCTAAAGATATGAACAAAAAGAATTATCTGTGTTGTTTTGGGGAGGGAGAAGATTGACTTCAGAGAAGAAAAGCTTAATTCAGGAGGCTTTGGAGCTGCACAGCAGAAACCAGGGAAAAATTGAGGTAATTAGTAAAGTTAATATTCTCAATAAAGAAGATTTAAGCCTGGCCTACACTCCTGGTGTAGCTGAACCCTGTAGGGAAATATACCGGGATTCGGAAAAAATTTATGAATATACATCTAAAGGAAATATGGTGGCCATAATTACGGACGGTTCTGCGGTGTTAGGTTTAGGGAATATTGGAGCAGGAGCAGCTCTTCCCGTTATGGAGGGAAAAGCTATTTTATTTAAATCTTTCGGAGGGCTGGATGCATTCCCTGTCTGTATAAGTTCTCAAGATGCGGACACTATCGTGGAAACCGTTAAGCTGCTTACCCCCTCCTTTGGTGGAATCAACCTGGAGGATATTTCTGCACCTAGATGTTTTTACATTGAGGAACGATTGAAAAGAGAGACAGAAGTGCCGGTCTTCCATGATGACCAGCATGGGACAGCCATTGTGGTGACTGCCGGACTCTTTAATGCGTTAAAAGTAACCAACAAAAAAATGGATGAGATTAAAGTAGTTATCAACGGTGCCGGTGCGGCGGGGATTGCAATCACGAAGCTTTTACTGTATTTAGGAGCGAAAAACATGGTTTTGTGTGATTCCACAGGAATCATCTATTCCGGGCGTAAGCGGGAGATGAATTCATATAAAGAGGAAATTGCCAGCATGACGGTTTCTGAAGAGGATTATATAAACATCCCCGAGGAGCGAAGAACATTGGAAACTGCGGTGAAAGACGCTGATGTTTTTGTTGGGGTATCCGCAGCGGGGGCTTTAACTGGGGAGATGGTTAGGTTAATGGCAAAGAAGCCTATCATTTTTGCCCTGGCCAACCCTGTTCCGGAGATTATGCCCGAGGAAGCCTGGGCTGTGGGCGCCGGAGTTGTGGCTACCGGCCGTTCAGATTTCCCCAACCAAATCAACAATGTACTGGCTTTCCCAGGAGTTTTAAGAGGAGCCATGGAAGTGAGGGCCAGGAACATCAATGATGAGATGAAGGTAATGGCTGCTAAAGCCATTGCAAATCTAATTGCAGACAAGGAATTGACAGACCGTTATATTGTGCCGGATGTTTTTGACCCCAGGGTGGCGCCTGCTGTTGCTTGCGCTGTTGCTGCTGGTGCATTAGAAACCGGGGCAGCGGGCCGTGAGATCAGTCCTCAGGAAATATTTGACAAGACCGTAAAAATGATAAAAACATTAAAATCCAGGTAAATACGGCCGATTTATAAAATTAAATAAAAAAATTATTGATTAAAAAGGGAAACTTAAAAATATGTCGAACTATAATTATTAAATAAAATACTGAGGAACGTAATGCTCAATCTCTTTTTTAAAATGGCAAAAATCATACTATTATTCTATTTTTAGTGTACATAACGGCAAAGAGGTGAGTATTTCTTTAAGTATTTTCTAAATTAATTAAAAGGAGGAGTTTTATGGAACAGGTAGCAATGAATACGGCATTGAAAGCTTCTGAATCCACGCTATCGGAGATAGAACACAAAAGCCATGTGGATGTTAACAGGTGCTTCCAGTGTGGAACCTGTGCCGCTGGTTGTCCAGTGACTTATATCAGCGATTACAGCCCCCGTCAGATTGTAAAAATGCTGCAGGCTGGTATGGTTGATGAAGTTTTTAAGGCAAGTATGATTTGGCTGTGTGTTGGATGCGGCAACTGTTATTCCCGCTGTCCACGCAACTTAAATATCCCCCATCTTCATGACACATTACGGGTTCTTTCTAAAGAAAAGGGGTATCCCGTAGCTGAAAAAAATGTAGACGTATTTAACGATTCTTTTCTTAAAACAGTACAGTATACCGGCAGACTGTATGAAGCAGGTTTGACCATGCTGTATAATACCCGCTCAGGTAATTTTATGTCCGGTATGGACGTAGCCCCAGGAATGATGAAGCTGGGGAAAATCAGTCCTTTCCCCCACCTGATTAAAGGTAGAAAAGAAGTCGCTAATATCTTTAAGAAAATGCGGGAAATGAAAGGAGCGAAATAATGAAGATAGCATACTATCCCGGTTGTTCTCTGGAATCAACAGGTATTGAATATCATCTTTCCAACAAGCTGGTAGCCAAAAAATTGGGGGTTGAGCTTTGGGAAATTCCTGATTGGAATTGCTGTGGAGCATCTCCGGCTCACCAGTCAGATCTCTTTTTACCTATAGCCCTGAATGCCCGTAACCTGGCCATCGCAGAAGAGGAAGGTCTGGACGTACTGGCTCCCTGTGCTGCCTGTTATAACAGAATGCTGGCTGCGGTCGAGGCAGTGAATACTGACGAAGATATGAGAGCAAAAGTTAACGACGCTATTGGCCGCGACTACAAGGGTACCAATACCGCCGTTAATATGGTAGAATTTCTGCATGACAAGATTGGAATTGATAAAATCACAGAACAGATACAGAAAAAGCTTTCTGGCCTTAAAGTAGCTTGCTATTATGGTTGTCTTTTAGTGAAACCCCCCGCATTAACCAAGTTTGATAATCCTGAAAATCCCCAGACTATGGATCGAATAGTCGATGCCCTGGGTGCAGAGACCATCGTCTGGCCATATAAGACAGAGTGCTGCGGCGGCGGTTTAGCGATTTCCAAGACGGAAGTAATTTTAAAACTAACCAACGAAATATTCTCCATGGCTCAGGCCAGTGGCGCCGACTGTCTGGTGACTGCCTGTCCCATGTGTCAGCTTAACCTGGAATTACGGCAGGCGGCTACGGAAAAAGAATACAATGTCAAGTACAATATGCCCGTTTTCGAAATTACCGAACTGGTTGGCTTGAGTTTCGGCTTTAGCCCCAAAGAATTGGGCATGCATAAGCATTTTGTGAGTACAGCTTCATTATTAAAAGAAAAGCAGTTTGCTTAAAATATACGTTAAAGAAAATTTGTTACTCTATACAGATATTATAATTCTGGATAGAGCTGTCATTGATTGTTTTATATACTGATTAAGCTCTAATCCAATGATCCAGGTTTTTTGGCACTCTCCATAAACCTAAAGAGCAAAAATACAGCATTACGTTATCAACCAGGGTGGTGATTGGATGAGGGTAAATGAAGTATTTGCCGGTATAGAAAGAGAACTGCAAAAATTTGAAAATAGTTTAGAGGCGGCATTAAACACTCAGGACAAATTAGTAGCAGATATTTCTTCTCATTTATTGAGTTCTGCTGGTAAAAGACTTAGGCCAGCATTATTCTTTTTATGTGCGAAATTAAAGCGCAAGGATTTGGAAAACTACATTCCTGTGGCAGTAGCCATTGAACTAATCCATTCCGCTACTCTGGTGCATGATGATGTAGTTGATAGTGCTGATGTTCGCCGTGGACTGCCTTCTGTGAATTCAAAATGGGGCAACCAGGTTTCCGTTTTGATGGGAGACTATTTATTTGCCAAGGCATTTGCCATACTAACCCAATTCAGGTCTTTATCTTTGATAAACATTATGTCTAATGTGGTGGAAAAGATGTCTGAAGGGGAAATACAGCAGCTGGACGAAATCTTTGAAGCCGGTATTACCGAGGAAGTATACCTGGATCGGGTGAATAAGAAAACGGCATTGTTTATATCTGCCAGCTGTGAAAGCGGTGGAGTGGTAACGGGTGCCAGTGACAAAGAAATAAAGGCTATGGCTGCTTATGGTCATAACCTGGGGATGGCATTTCAAATTACCGATGACCTTTTGGATTTCTTAGGGGAAGCAGATAAAACGGGGAAGCCCGTAGGCAATGACTTAAGATATGGTACCATTACACTGCCTGTCATATACATGCTGGATAAATCAACAAATGGAGATTATTTCAAAAGCAAAATCATTGAAAGGCAGATTGATCAACCGCTTTTAGAAAATATGGTCCGGGAGATTAAAAATACCGGTGCCTATGAAGGTACGTATCGCCTGGCGGAAGATTATATTAACAGAGCTGTTGATGAACTGAAGATTTTTCCGGAAAGTTCTAACAGGCATACGCTGGAATTTTTAGCTCGTTTTATACTAAAAAGGTTTTACTAATACTGCATGGGTGCCAAATATATATGCTCTTATTCAAGGAGTAAGGAGGCCTTGATGGTATGCCGCGACGTAATGCGCCTTTTTCAATAATCAGGCGATTACCCATTTACCTGAGAATCTTAGACAATCTTATAAAAAAAGATGTGGACATCATTTCTTCCCGGACTTTAAGCAGCCGAACGGGGTTTACAGCGGAACAGATTCGTAAAGACCTGGCTTACTTTGGTGCTTTCGGAACCAGGGGAACAGGTTACAATACGGTCTTTTTGAGGGAAAAATTATTAAACATTATTGGTTTGGATAAAGAGAACCATACTATTGTAGTTGGGGCCGGCGATCTGGGTACGGCTTTTGGCCGTTATAACCTTATTAAAAACCCTTATATTGGTGTGGTGGGCTTGTTTGATATTTCGGATGAAGTGATTGGGAAAAGCGTGGAAGGATTGATGGTTCAGCATCTTGATTGTATGCCCGAAGTTATTGACAAATATAATGTTAAAGTGGCTATATTGACCATCCCTTCATCTCAGGCTCAGACCGTGGTAAACAAACTTGTTAAGTCAGGAGTAACGGCAATTCTAAATTTTGCCCCCACGAAGCTGAATGTCCCGGATTACGTTCATGTTCACAATATAGACCTGACCATTGAACTTCAGAGCCTTTTCTATTTCACCGTTCTTGAGGAAGAAAAAGATTCGGTGTAAGTTCAATTCTTGTCTTTTCAGAGGTTCTCTGCTATAATTGAGTAACAGATTTTGATAAAATAAAGTCAGTTGAAAGGCTATTGACTTTTAAAAATTATTTGTGTATACTAGTTAAGTGCCGGGCGGATAGCTCAGTTGGGAGAGCACCTGCCTTACAAGCAGGGGGTCACAGGTTCAAGCCCTGTTTCGCCCACCATATATGAGGAGCTGTGGTGTAGTGGTTAACATGCCGGCCTGTCAAGCCGGAGATCGCGGGTTCAAGTCCCGTCAGCTCCGCCAGGCGAGATAGCTCAGTTGGTAGAGCAGCGGACTGAAAATCCGCGTGTCCCCAGTTCAATTCTGGGTCTCGCCACCATGCGGAAGTAGCTCAGTGGTAGAGCATCG